>JAJYID010000002.1 GCA_021790235.1 bacterium
CCAAGCCAGTCTTAACCTGGCTCCATAAATCTTTAATTGTTCTTCTGTCATCTTGATACTCACTTTTAGCTCCTTTCAATTCTTAATTATTTGGTTAAAAGTGTCCAAGATGTCTGGACCCCGGATACTAGGTATAATGAATAGATTGACAAAATTATCATTTTCATTTATAATTCCCAAGTCCTAATTTTTTTCAACCCAGGGAGGTTGACGTATGTCTTGGAAAAAAGTGTTGGTAATATTAGCAGGAAGTTCTTTCCCAATCTGGGGGATCATTAACTATTTTGTGAGACTCCAGGGAGTTACCACCAACTCACCATCAAAGTCTGTTAACATTGGTTTCGCGTTGATTGGACTGATTCTGATCATCGGCCTCCTCTGGTATCAACAGGGGTTCTGGTACAAAATTTACGTGGGTGGGGTAACTATGTTCGGCCTCACGGTGCCTACGGCGCTTCTAGGATATTATATCCTAGATAGCAAATGGCACTGGGTGCTATGGTTTATGTTACCCCTTATGTCCACAATGGGTTGGGCCATGATTTTGCATGCCAAGGCCCATATAGAGCCTGTAAAGTTGGCTCAGGCTTATGAAGGTGTACAGTATTGCCCTAAATGCGGACAAGTGTTTCCGTTCGCAATGAGGAAAGAACATTGTAGGAACGGATGTTTACCATAGGGCAAAAGGGACGGCCAGGAGCCGTCCCTTTCCTTAGAAAAATAATTTATGTTATAATATAGTCAGTAACTTCAAAACCTCAAAACCTCAGGAGAGAATATGGTTATTCAGACAATATATTTAGCTGTATCAACCCTAACCATCGCATTTTTGGCATTTGTTGCCGTGAATTGCATCTGGGTGATTATCCAAACTTTTGTTCAACGCTTTAATATATTACCGAGAGTACAACAAGTTCTTAGATACTTACCTAAGTGGCTATATTTTACACCAATAACCTTACTGGTCTTTGCAGCGATGGGTTTCTTACTTCTCGTCTTTCTAATACAAAAATCGCAATACGAGAAGTTAGCGCCATCGTTATGTCAAAACGCTTTTAGCTGCTCTTTCGTTGCTTTAATTTTATATATGATAGTTAAAATCGGCGAGATAAAGAGCAGAAAGTCCATAAAGTTGGAAGAGAAACAGATATTCTACAAAATGAAATAACCTGAGAGGATGTAGAGGCGGCACATGGCCGCCTCTTTTCTTTGTATTTTCAAACATTGTTTTAATAAACATCTATATCTATAGTAAAACTAGTAAATAATAGGAATAGAAGGCAGTATGTCAAAGGTGATACATTTTGAGTTTGGGGCGGATAAACCAGAAAGGGCCATTAAATTTTATGAAGACGTATTCCAATGGAAGATTACAAAATATCCCGGCACAGTTGACTATTGGCCGATCAAAGCAGGTACTGAAGATGAAATAGGTATAAATGGCGCCATCGCTCCCAGACAAAAGTATTGGAACATTTCAAACAGCGTCGCTGTCCACTCTGTTGATGAATATTTGGAAAGAATTGAGATGCATGGCGGAGAAGCCCTGACAGAAAAGGCGGTCGTACCTAAGATGGGGTATATGGCATACTTTAAAGACACCGAGGGAAATACCTTAAGTATTTTGAAACCGATCCGAACGCCAAATAGTTTAAACCCTGAATTCAAAAACCTATCTTGGTCGTAATTCACGTTGTCATTCCGACTAACACTACGCTAGTGGTAAACGAAAGTGTCCCTTTTCTCCGGTAACCGCCTACCTATGGACTTAATAAATTTTATAAGAAGTCTCTCAGCTTCACTATTGTTTCTCTCGGAATAACAGAGAAGTTGCGAATTCATGAACTGCACTGGCATTTAATAGATATTAAACTTATGATTGTGTCGTACCTTGAAGGAGGCGGTAAAATGCTGTCTATCACTAATCCGGCAGTGTACATTTCAAATTTTAAGAAACGGAGTGATGTCGCTGAGATTTTCACAGTGGAAGAATTTAGTGGAACCTTAATAAACAAAAAGTTCTGGAATCTGGAAATTCTGAATAACTTTTATAGGAGTGCTGATTTTCTCAAATCCGAAACCCGAGACCGCAAAATCCTGATAGACTTCCTTCACATTAATGCAGTCTGCGAGATAGCCTTCCATAAAAATATTATTATCATACGTATTAAAGATAATATGGAGTGGCAGGAAATCTTAGCCCAAATTGATGAAATTCTGAAAGAACATCAGATCTATCTTAAAAGTTGACAAGCGCACTTGGATAAAAGTGCGCTTGTCACCAAGCCTAGGGCTTTTTTTATTCATCTTTTTATGCTAAAATGTCTTTACCGGAGGTGAGATTTCCTCTGGTATTTTTAAAATGCAAAGCGGACAAAAAGGACGTAAAAGCATGAACCTTTATAACATCATAATATTCATTCTGGGAGCGTATCTTCTAGGCTCGATCCACCCCGGTCTCATCATTGGAAAATCTAAAGGAGTCGATATCCGAAAGAGCGGAAGCGGTAACGTCGGAACAACAAATGTTTTCCGGTTACTTGGTAAAAAATGGGGAATCATTGTTTTTATTTGCGACACACTAAAAGGTTGGGCACCTGTCTTTCTGGCACTTTGTATCACAAGAGCTAGCACAGTAGCAGTTTTGACAGCCGCAGCGGTTATCCTTGGACACACTTTTTCTATCTTCTCAAAATTTAAAGGCGGGAAAGGAGTGGCAACGGGACTTGGAGCTGCCGTTGCGCTTGTACCAATCATTGCGTTCATTGCGTTTCTCGAATTTCTGATTATATTTAAATTCACCAAAACAGTTTCATTGGCTTCATTAATATCAGTTAGCACAGTGTGTTTTTTGACACTGGTCTCTGATCAAACCACTGTACTAACGGCGTTTATCTTGCTAGGAACAATACTTATTTTCTATGCACATAGAGCAAACATAGTACGCCTATACAAAGGCACTGAAAACAGATTTGGAGGATAAACATGCAAGAAATAATAGAACAAATAGCAGAGAATCTATCAGTACTCAACCAAAAAACTCAGGAGAAAAAATGCGGCCTTTATTCAGATGAAGCTGAATATTATCAGACAATCGCATTCATTGCGAGGATTACCGAGCACGAATTGGATGAGATGGTTTTTGAAGATAAGATTAACCATCCGCGCCTCAAAGTACTGCTCGATGCCTTAAACACAATGATCGAAAAAATCACCGACAAAGAAGTACTTAAGATAGCCGAAAAGCTCAGTAATTCACAGCTCTCTCTGGCTGGTATGATATATCAGACAGGGAGAAACTTATGAGTACATCCATGAAAATCAAATATACGAAAGACATACTTATAGTTGGAAAAGGTGTGAATAATGAAATAAACGACCAGATAGTTTACCTCGTCACTCAGTACGCTCCTATCTCAAAATTCTATTTTCTAAATAGCTTCATTGTTTTTGAACGAGAAGGCATATGGCAAGATAAGGAGATAGAATTTCTCGAGAAGACTCTCGGTAGAATAGGCATAACCAAGTCAATGAAAGCGCATCAAATGCCTCTTCCGATTCAGCCGCTGGTTGGAAAAGACCTGCAGCCAGAAAAGGAAACGCTAAATACGAAACTTAGAAAATGGTTCAGATGGATAATCCCTCTTTTGGTTTTTGCCTCAATCTTAATATACGTTGAGGGCTTAATTATCTATGACACATTAACCAGAATGAATAAATAAAGAGGGCCGAACATCGACGATTCGGCCCTCTAAAACTAAGTTACTTAATCTTTTTTATTTTTTATTGATATAATGTAGAAAACTTTAATTGCTAAAATAATGCGACAATTACGAAGATAGAAATAATCCCCACTAAACATAAAAGCAAAATCTGAACCGGCTTTTTACATGAAGTTTGATATTACATCTTTTAACATAGAAACAAAATAAACCATCAAAATCAAACGTAAAAAACTTGACGTATTTAGAAATCCAAACTAGCATTAAGATATTATTAGTAACCGGGAAAATAAAATGGTAGAAGAACAGACAAAAAAACACACATCTTCAAATAAGAAATCATCATCAAAACAAGGCTTTCTTCTTGGCGTAGTTTTTGCGCTTCTAATTATAATGGGCCTTCTTTTATTTATCATTTTAAATGATAGAAATCAAAATATGGGAGGACAGAATAATACAAGTCCTACAACACAAGAGGCAGCTAACCCAAATGTTGACATTTCTCAGGTAGATACCAAAGGTGAACCATATATCGGCAATGCCAATGCACCGGTCACCTTGGCTTATTGGTTCGATTACCAATGCCCATTCTGCAAAAAGTTTGAAACCGATACATTGCCTGAGCTAAAAAGTAAATATATAGATACCGGAAAACTAAAGGTTGTATTTAAGGATTTCCAATTTCTCGGACCTGACTCTCAAACTGCAGGCGCGGCAGCCGAGGCAGTCTGGGAACTATATCCAAATAGATTTTGGGATTGGCAGACCGCCATGTTTAATGCCCAAGGTGAAGAAAACAGCGGTTATGACTCTAAAGACAACATCATTAAACTAACCCGTACTGTCTCCGGCATCAACGCCGATAAAGTGTCAAGTCTCATGGATCAAAAGAAATCAGCTATCCAGGCCGAGCTTGATGGAGATAAATCTGAAGGAGAAAAATTTGGTATCCAGTCTACTCCTGCTTTTATTATAGGGAATCAACTTATTAATGGAGCAGAGCCAACCAGTACGTTTGAGCAAGCTATAGACAACGAACTGAATAATAAAAAATAGACTGCGCTTATTAATCTCGACAGCCCGCGAGAGTTTAGCATTTGCGGACTGTTTTTATGGACAACTTTTATTTAAATCAATCATAAACCCACTTGCCTCGACTTTGCTAAACCAAAGTAGCTTACCAAAAAGTTCGAACTTTCGTGGTCAGGGCTATGCAGAATTTACTGTATATGTTTTAGGTACGGACCTTTTGCACTCCTCTTAATACTTCATTAGGCGTTAATCCATTTAAGGCAATGTGTTCTAAATCATTGTAATACATATTCCATAACTTTAACCTTAGCTTTAAATCTTCAAAGCTTTTGAATTTCACTTCATTATAGAAATGCTCCTGATCGGTACGGTGAGATCTCTCAACCTTGCCATTCTGAGCCGGTTTTCCCGGATCAATCAGATAATGGATAATGTTCTTTTTCTGACAGAGAAGATCAAGAGCATGAAGTTTCGGATTAAGGAGATCTGTGCTTTTCTCATAGCCGGTATACCTATTGGTAAAACAGGAGCCGTTATCAGTTTTGATTGCTCTAATCCTGAATGGGGAGATATCAATCAGTTCCTTCAGGAAATCTATAGCGCACGTATTTGATGGTTGGTCATAGATTCTTAAGTACCTCCACCTAGAAGCACAGTCTATGGCTGTAAATTGATAATATTTCCCACCGCCAATCTTACTTGGAACATACTTAATATCTACCTCAACCAGTGCACCTGGGGGCAATGGAACCTTAATATATCTAATCTTCACTTTTCTGGTTCTATACCTTCTGACCAGGTCCTCGTTTTTTAATATCTTACCCACTGTCCTTGTATTAATCTTTATTCCCTCCTTTTTAAGTTTGAAGTTCAGCTTCTGGGCACAAAGATCTGTATCTTTTCTTAGCTCAATTATCCTTTCCTTTACCCATATGGGAGTGTCTTTAGGATTGGTTTTTGGTTTGGTTGATTTTGGTTCAAACCCGTCTTCTCCATACTTTTTGTAGTTAGAACACCAGCGTTCTAATGTTCTTTGGCTATACGGAAAAATTTTGCTGCATCTAGAAGCTTTACTTCTTTTACGGCAATTGGTTTAACCCATCGCAATCTTTCTTCTTTGATTCCTTCCGGTAGTTTTGTACTCATACTTTTTAGCATAGTAGGTCCTTCCTAAAACCGCCATAAGTGTTTGCACATTACCTAAGACACTTGACGAAGTCCGCGAATTTGTGGGTTTTTATCTACTTGAAGAAGACAGATCCACCGAACTTGTGTCTCAATAAAATCCTTGACACTAGTTTGAATGAATTATATATTCAAGATATTGAATATATAATGATGGGTATTACAATTTTTGATCTACATGCTGATATCTTTAAGGTTCTGGCCAATCCCAAAAGATTGGAGATTATTCATTTGATTCGAGAAAAGGAGCTAACCGTCAAAGAACTCGAGGAGATGTTAGACATGCGGCAGGCAAATATTTCCCAACATTTGATGATTTTACGCGAAAATAATCTAGTCAAAACAAGACGGGAGGGTACAAAAATTTATTATTCGCTGTCTGATTCAAAAATCTTAAAAGCCAGTGACCTCATCCGAGAAGTTCTGCAAAACAAATTTAAGGGGGCAAAACACATCACGGGACTCATTGATAACGATATTCACATAGAAGATTACCTAAAAGAACACAAAGATCCGGTTTGCGGTATGATGGTCAGCGCCAAAACGGCTGCAGATTCAGCTAAAGTTGGCGGGAGGAACTACTTTTTCTGCGCTCGCGGTTGCAAAGAAAGATTTGTGAGTGAACCCAAAAGGTATATTTCTAACTCTGCCATTCCCACACTGAATCAAGTTCAGCGTAAACATCCGGCAGGGATCCGGTCAGCTGAAGGTAAGAAGTAAAAATAATATTATCGGAAATAGGTTTCGGGCAAGCCGAAATGACAAGGATAGAGGAGAGTCAGAATGGATAAAATAATTGTTTTAATAGCAGGAATTGGCGCGATTCTGTTTGTCCTGTGGTTTTTCCTGGGAGGAAAATCTAAAAAATGACTAATTAAAAACTTCCAATGTCTAATCAGATCACAATAATCAATTTGGAAATTGAGAATTGAAAATTGGAAATTACAGCAGATAAAGGACAAAAAATGAACAAACGCGATAAAGAAACTGAGAACATAAAAACCACTATGAAAATCCGCGGTATGCATTGTGCCAGCTGTGCCGTTGTAATTGAGAAAAATTTGAATAAGCTGCCGAGTACAAAAGCCAGCGTTAACTATGCCAATGAAAAGGCAGTGGTTGAACATTCAGCTGAAATTAATGAAACCGATATTATAAAAACCATCCGTGACTCCGGATATGATATCTATCAGCCACAGGACCAGACAACCCACACCGGTCGAACAACCATTGCAAAGGAAATGACGGCCGAGGAGGTAGAAAGGCAGAGAGACCTGAAAAATTTGAGATTTAAGGTGATTATTGGCGCCATCTTGTCTATTGGAATAATGGTGCTGGGATACATCAACCTAATCCCGAGCATTCCTCAAATTCCGATGAAAACTCAGAATATTTTGATGCTTTTGCTAGCTTTGCCCGTTCAATTCTGGGTTGGGGGCGTTTTCATCCACGGATTTATAAAAGGCCTAAAGCATCGAAATGCAAATATGGATACGCTTATCGCCATCGGCACCTTGACCGCATTTATTTTCAGCACAATAGTTGTATTCGCTGAAGAAATTGGAATTAAGCTTCCGGATGTCGGCACATATTTTGACGTATCAGCAGTCGTCATCACACTGGTTCTTTTAGGTAAATATTTCGAGGCCAGAGCAAAAGGAAGGGCAAACTCTGCCATTAAAAAGTTAGCCGGCCTTGCACCAAAAACTGCGCGTGTAATCAGAAATGGGACAGAATCTGACATTTCCATTAATGACGTAGCGGTGGGAGATGAAATAGTTGTCCGCCCCGGTGAAAAGATTCCTGTTGACGGAGTTATTATTACCGGATCCTCTTCGATTGATGAATCGATGGTAACGGGCGAATCCATACCTGCAGATAAGGGGAGAGGCGATAAAGTCTATGGCGCGACAATAAATAAATCCGGATCATTTACTTTCAAGGCGGAAAAAGTAGGCCAAGACACATTACTTGCCCAAATAATTAAGATGGTCGAAGAAGCCCAGGGCTCAAAAGCCCCGATCCAGAGACTGGCCGATGTCATTTCCGGCTATTTTGTGCCGATTGTGATTTCAATCGCCATCGCCACCTTTGTGGCCTGGTATGTTTTTGCTGGGATTACTATCGCACTCATTGCCGGCGTGGCGGTGATTGTTATCGCCTGCCCGTGCGCTCTGGGGCTTGCCACACCTACTGCCATCATAGTCGGAATGGGTAAGGGCGCCGAAAACGGAATTTTGATAAAAGATGCTGAGAGCCTCGAGAGATTTCAGAAAATAAATGCTGTACTTCTCGACAAAACCGGCACTATTACAAAAGGTAAGCCTGAAGTTGTAAATGTGTACAATATATCGAATTTATCTGAAAATAACTTCCTCAAGCTTTCGGCAGCCACCGAGAAAAGAAGCGAACATCCCTTGGGTCAAGCCGTGGTCAAAGAATCTGAGAAAAGAAAGATTGAACTGCCTGATCCGAAAAATTTTAAATCAATCTCAGGCCAGGGAGTAAAGGCAGAGATCGAGGGCAAGCTGGTTATTAAGGGCAACGAAAAGCTGATGGAAAAAGAAAAGATTAAGCTGCCTAAGGATCTACTTAAAAAAGCAGAAGTTTTTGCTAAAGAAGGCAAAACTCCCATATTTACCGCCATCGACGGCGAGGCTGCCGGAATCATAGCTATCGCAGATATGGTAAAAAATGATTCAAAAGAGGCAATTAAGCGCTTTGAAAACGCTTTCATAGATGTCTATATGGTAACGGGCGACAACAGATATACTGCTGAGGCGATTGCCAAAATGGCAGGTATTTCGTCTGGGAAAGTCTTTGCCAAAGTAGCGCCGGAAGACAAGGAGGAAAAAGTTAGACAGCTGCAGAACGAAGGCCTCTCGGTCGCCATGGTAGGCGACGGCATCAATGATGCGCCGGCGCTTGCCGCAGCCGACATCGGAGTTGCTATGGGAACCGGCACTGACATTGCAATGGAAACCGGGCAAATTACGGTTATGAATGGCTCGCTAAACACTACATATAGCGCCTGGAAGTTATCAAGGAACACCATGAAAACAATCAGGCAAAATCTTTTCTGGGCATTCGGCTACAATGTGGTTTTAATACCTATTGCGGCTGGCATTCTCTACCCATTCACCGGATTTATATTGAACCCGATCATTGCGGGCGGTGTTATGGCCTTTAGCTCGGTAACAGTTGTTACAAATTCGCTAAGGCTTAAAAGACAGAGAATATAATTACTGGTCCTCAACTCAATTTGAAGTGTTTTGAAACATTAAGAAAAGTTTCAATTGGACATTTGAAAACTTTTATGATATAATTTTAGCTAAGTTTTTCCATCCAATCAAGTCATGGAGGTATTTTTATGTGTATTCCTTTTTTATCGGACGATGCGCCTTTTTCCGGCTCGACCCAAAAAAGCCTGAGAACGGCAAAAGAGCACCAAAGGTGAAACTGCGAAATCTTTGCAGAATACACAGCAAGAGACAATCATTATCACATCGGCAGGTAGTGATAAACTGTTGAACACTAATGTTGGGAGGGGAATATGTTTAATGGTTTGTCAAACAACATTTTCGGGTTTACTGAAATGGTCGCGATTATGATCATAGTTATGGTAATCGGGAAATGGGCGGCTAAGAAGTTCCTTGAACGTATTCTTTGAAGAAACCGTGAATGTAAAGACTAAGGAGAAGAAGATGAAAAGGAAACTCACCATCATAGCCGGTACCATTGCTATACTGATAGTAATAATAAAAGCCTATGATTGGATTGAATCTTTAAGCTAGTCAGCAGCTTGGCCTTGAGACCTTTTTTTAAAAAGGTCTCAAGGTTTAATCTAAAAATTGTTCTTGACAATTTATTACATTTATGATATATTTAACCATCAACCATAAGTGTTGATGGACGTTGAATACAAAGGAGGGTCTCACGGCCTTCCTTTGTATTTTTAAAAAACTAAAAATCAGGATATTGGACTTAAATTCTTGAGCCCAAGAGCGTGCTTTTTAGCAGGCACTTTAAAAAATAACTGTCTTTCTCTGGGGGAAAGGCAGAAAAAAATATACAGTACAAGGGGGATAGAATGAGAAATCACTGGATGAAAATCAAAGAAAATCCTGAGATTTGGTTAGGGTTTATAATTGTTAGCTTTACAATAGCTACATTTTATCTCCTAATAAAACTCTGATGAAAAGAGGCAGATGATGGAAGATCATCGCAAAATAATGGTCGAGAAGCTGGCAATGAGGCCGCTGTCTTGGTTGCAGGAACAGCTCCCCGAGGGAGATGCGGGAGGCAATCGGCTGGAATGTGCTAACCGCATTGCGGCAGGTCTCTCCAACCAGGAACTTAAAAACCTCCTGATTGGGGATGGTAGGCGCCCGCATCTGGTTGAGCTGTTCTCTGAACAACACACAGCTCTAGAGATGCGAAAAATGTTCCCAGCAGGTTCAAGGAACAAGAAAGAAATGGTTCAGCAACTCACCGCTACCATGAGCACAAAAGAACTGATGGCGGAGGTAACGGGCTTGCCTATACAGCCTAAACCCGAACCAGCATCAACCCAGCCGATGTCGGCAGTGGCAGCAGCTGGTACTGGTAAGAAAACTACAATCAGGAGAGGTGTATCACCATGGCTTTTTGCCACGGTCCTGATACCACTTCTGATGGCACTGGTGGGTATAGGCGCACTCGTCTGGTGGGTTCACAACCAGCACGACCCGTCGGTGCTGGTTGTGAAAGGGGCAAAAATTAACGCCCCAAATAGTGACATCACTGCCCCAAATGCCAAGGCGGTTAAGGTTGGTACCGTCAATGGCGGAGCAACAGTTGGTACCGTCAATGGCGACAACAACATTGGCAGTACTGGCGGTTCTTCATCTGGTGGTTCGTCAGGTGGTGGCGGTACATCCGTACCAGCACCTGGTGCTAGTGGCAACACTAACCAGTACAAACCAGATGCCCCCATAACTAATTATGGGGGGAGCAACGCCGCACCCGGGAATAATGTCGCCGGCCCGGGTTCCGGCCAAACCTAGAAACTTAGCCCCAGAAGTAGGTTCCCTTCTCCGTGTCGGAGAAGGGAACCTACACCACAAATTTTATAACCGGCATTTTATGCCAAAGTCTTTGGCATAAATAATGAATATAAAATTAAATAGGTAGATAAGGAGCAAAAATGAATATTAAATTAAAGAAAAAACTAGTTGGACTTTCAGTCTTTGCTATGCTATTTGCAGGTATACTTGCGCCATTTATGGCATACACACCGACAGACGCTTGGGGTAGATGCCATGAGTCCCATGTACTTGTCTGTGGAGCCACATCTAGACAGAATCTGGTAAATCAGATCAATAATGGAGACGGTACTCATAATGATATTAAAGGCATATTCGGCAGTCTTGGCATCTATGGCAGTGATATCCTTGGCCCAAATACTTATGAGGGTGAAGTTAGAAAAGATAACACTGTTTGGATAGGGAATACACTAGTGGCTAGGGGAGTGTCTGATGGCCAGAGAGGTACTGTAGGAATCCTTGGGGGCTATACTCCTTGGGCCGGACTCGACTGGGCATACCCGACAGCAAACTTCGCCGCTAACAGTATTAGTGCATGGGTTTACATGAAAGATGGCTATTTCCAGTACGCTGTCCTGAAGCCATGTGGAAACCCTGTCTTCGCTCATTTACAGGCTATCCCGCCTAGTATTACTATCCAGAAAGAAGTGGCTAATGTATCGAAAAACCCCAATGATCCTTGGGTTAAATCTGATTCAGCCGCCCCTGGAGATACACTTGCTTATAGGATTAAAGTTCAAAATAACTCTAAAGTTACAGCAGAAGGTGTAACAGTAAGGGATTATATCCCGGCAGGGACTACTCTAGTGCCTGGTTCCGGAAAGATCTGGTTTACCACAAACTCAGTACTTATGAATGACGCATCTATCACAGGAGGAGCAGGACTCGGTAACTTAGTGCCGGGACAGATTGTCTGGATAACCTTACAAGTCAAAGTTAACCCTGCACCGGATAGTTGTCATCTGTTGACTAATACGGTGACAGCAAAAGGTAATTACACAACTAGAGTAACAGACACGGCGAATACAGGTGTGATTTGTGCTCAAGCAAAATACATAATTACCATCAAAAAA
This sequence comes from bacterium, assembly GCA_021790235.1. GTDB lineage: Bacteria > Patescibacteriota > CPR2 > UBA1875 > JAJYID01 > JAJYID01. The sequence continues at coordinate 12,097 of JAJYID010000002.1, forward strand.
TTTAATGACTTAAATGGTGATGGCAAACAAGAAAGTGGTGAAGGAATGCTTTCCGGTTGGACATTTACCCTGACAGGTAATGGTTTGAATGAAAGCAGTATAACTGATGCGAATGGTAGCTTATCGTTTCAAGGTTTGAACGCCGGACAATACACAGTCACAGAAACTATGCAATCAGGATGGAAAAGCACCACAGGGACGGTTAAAACAGTCTCAGTCGGTCCGGATCAAACAGTAATTTTCGGAAATCAGCAAATTGTGACTCCTCCACCTTCATCTCCTCCTCCTGTTACTCCATCTGCAACTGTATCACCCACAACTCTTCCGGTATCAGGACCAGTCGAAACAGGCGCTGGGGTACTTGGAACAAGCGCCCTCGGATATGTAGGGTACCTCTGGAGAAGATCAAAGAAAAGATTACTGGAAAGTTTGAAAAAATTCTAAATCCTACTACATAAACAAAAAGAACAGCATCAGCTGTTCTTTTTGTTATATCGAAAAATCGCAAAGCATAAAATTTTTGTAAAAAGCTACAAGGAAACGAAAAGCTATATTTGATAATCTATATACATCCTGATATACAGGATATGTTCATTCACAACCACGAGTTTCTAAGGAGGAAAATTTGTGGATATTATGGTATCGGCCCATTAAAAACCGAGCAATTTATACTCACTACATAAATATGCCATAAAACTAGAACACTGAAAATTCTGAGAGAGGGTGAGAAAGATGGCAAAAAAAGCTTTAAAAAGGATCCGCAGCAAATTTACCTTCATTAGTATAATTGCTGTAATTCTGATAGCCGGATCATACACACTATATTCAACCTTGGCTGGCGCCTATCCTCCGCCAAGCAATAAAAGTACAGCCCCAACTGGTAAAGGTGGGGCTGAGCATTGCACGGCTCCCAGAACGGTAGGTGAGGCGAGAGCATACGTTGTTTGCCTTAAGGCGCACGATGATAGATTACAAGCTGGTGAAGCTCAAGATACAGCGGATTTTAATCAGAAGAAACAGTTGGAACCGTCAAAACCTTGCCTGCCAGAACCAACGCTTGAGCCGCTCGTAGAACTCACTATCCCCGTTTTTCAGGGGAACGATAGTGATACACTGAGCGACGATGACCGAGCACTCATTGACACAATGGAGACTACTCACGACGATAATCAAAACCGTTTCTTGCGAAACAATCACAAGAAATGGCAATACATAATCGATCTGGAAACTATCACGTGTCCGTCGCCTCCGGCGGCGTCGCCTACTCCATCTACGGTCACTCCATCTATCCCAAGTAGTCCAGGTCCAGGTCCCAGTCCAAGCCCCAGTCCCAGTCCAAGTCCAAGTCCCAATCCAAGTCCGGTTTACAAACTGACCCATCCTCAGACTAACCCTGACACGGGCCAGTCGAGCACCTCTCCGCCTGCGGATGGAGGAACGGGTACATCTTCGCCACCTCCGCCACCTCCGGCGACCCAAGACCCGACATAGTCTCAACTAGCCCAAGACTAAACCCCGGGAGCATTGTTGCCCAAAAGGCAATCTTTGCTCCCGGGAACACTACAGTATTTTAGCTTTAACAATTTATGAATCTATGACAAAAAATACCTTAAAGAAAGGAAAAAAGGATGAAAAAAATAAGTTTAAAAAAGAAAATAACAGGCTTTTTATTTTTAACGATACTCACTGCAGCCATTATAGTGCCCTTGCTTGCAAATCCGAAAACTGCAAGCGCCCGCTGGGAGTGTAATCCCCAGAATGTCATAAACTGCGGAGTTAATGATAAAACTGATCTCGTTAACCAAATCACAAGTGGCGATGGAGTGCATTCTGACTTAAAAACAATCTTTTCAAATATTGGTATTCTCCCAGCAGATATTCAAAACCAAAATACTATGGGAGGAGTCGTAACCAGAGATGGACGAGTAATCCTAGCTAACGGACAAGTAGTTGCCACAAACGTTGTTATGGGGTTTCGCCAGATCCCAGGCTTAACAGGGACTCCCTTCGACGGACTTGTTTGGAATTCTGTTCCAAATCTCATTGGTCCGAATGATCCTCAAGAGAGCGCCTACATATATATGTTTAACGGCCAGTTTCAGTATGCGGTACTTTTAACCTGCGGGAATCCGGTTTTGAGGTCACTGGCCCCGATCCCGCCGCATATTACTATCACAAAAGAAGCAAGGAATCTGACCCAAAACCCAAACTCAACCACATTCTCTAAAAGTGTTAATGCCAATTCAGGAGATATTGTAAGGTTTAGAGTAAAAATCTTAAACAACAGTACAATTACGGACGAGAATGTAAAAATCGGTGATATTCTTCCAAACAACCTAACACTTGAAGCAAACTCAGGACAAACATCCATTTACCAGCTTGTTAACGCTCAATGGCACCTTGTAACAACCAATATTAGTGATGCCGAAGTAAGTAGTAAACCAATAGGAGCCTTGATACCAAATCAGGAGGCTTTTCTACTCTTTAACGCTAAAGTTACCGGCACATTACCAGCCGGATGCAGTACACTTATTAACAAGGGTTTTACAGAAACAAGCGCAATCAGCCGAATCTTCGATACAGCCAATGTCAATGTCTGTATTTCAACACCTCCAACACCTCCCACTCCTGCGCCTACACCAACCCCGGTTACTCTGGCTTCAACCCCGACACCATCAGTATCAGCAGCGACTCCAACAAGACTCCCAACTTCCGGACCGGTCGAAGCAGCGGGAGGCGTAATGGGCACCGGTAGTTTAGGATATGCCGCATACCTCTGGCGAAAAAGCAGGAAAAAACTCTTGAATACTCTAAAAAACAAATAAACAAATATTTAAAAAAAAATAATCCTCAAAAAGAGCCGTCTATCGGCTTTTTTTGATCACAATCTATCTGCAGGTTCGACCCGCTAAGCGGGTCGAACCTGCAGATAGTGCTGTATATTTTGCGCGCTTGTGCTTGACTATACATAAAACTCCTGCCAAAATTCCCTTCGTCAGGGGCATGTTTCCTTGATATAATAAATCTATGAAAGAATCAGAAGAACCACTAAAGGAAATTCTGGGTAGGATAGGAAAAGCCAAAAAAGTATTGGCCGTTTCTGAAGTTGAGAAAGAAATTCAGAAATTGGAAGCTCACTCAGCTGAGCCCGGATTTTGGGATAGCCAGGAAGAAGCAACCAAGATTACTACCCAAATAGCCGAACTAAAAAAAGAAGTTTCAGGCTGGAATACCATAGAGACTAAAGCCGAGGAACTATTGGAAATGGCAAAGATAGTCGATGAACATGACCATGAGATTATCCGCGAAATTAAAGAAAGAGCAGAAGAATTGCGAATAGATCTGGATAAACAAGAATTTTCAATGCTTTTTAGCGGCCCATATGACAAAAACAACGCCATTCTGAGCATTTATGCAGGATCAGGGGGTGTTGATGCACAAGATTGGGCTGAGATGCTTCTTCGGATGTATCTAAAATTTGCAGAGAAACAAGATTTCAAAGCCAATATCTTATCTATCTCGAGCGGTGATGAAGCTGGTATAAAAAGTGTAACGGTTGAGATAACCGGGAAATGGGCATATGGTTACTTAAAAAGTGAAGCAGGCGTTCACAGATTAGTCCGACTTTCTCCATTCGATGCCGACCATGCCCGACACACATCATTTACATTAGTCGACGTTATTCCTGAAATAGAAACCAGTGCGCAAGATATTGATGAACGTGACTTAAAAGTCGAAACTTTCAAAGCTTCCGGACATGGCGGACAGGGTGTAAATACCACAGACAGCGCGGTAAGAATTACTCACATTCCGACCGGACTTACAGTAACTTGCCAAAAAGAAAGAAGTCAGCTTCAGAATAAAACCCGAGCAATAAAAGTTCTCGGCTCACGCCTTAGGCTTCTGGAAGAAAAAAAGGCAAAGAAAGAGATTTCGGAAATCCGAGGTGAAACACTGTCGGCAGAATGGGGGAATCAAATCCGCTCATACGTCCTTCATCCTTACAATATGGTCAAAGATCATAGAACAGGCATCGAAACTTCAAATACTAGATCAGTGTTGGAAGGCAATATTGATAAGTTCATAGAAAATTTCTTAAGAGATAGTATTGCCAGAAAATAGAAACTTTGTTAAGGTAAGATTTGTTAAACCAGCCAATAATTAATAACTTTGTTAGCTAAAATAAATGATATATTTAGAAAACGTTACAAAAATCTACGACAAGAGCAAGAAAAAAGCTCTGGATAACATAAATGTTCACATAAAACCAAAGGAGTTTGTTATTTTTGTCGGACTGTCCGGCGCCGGTAAATCAACTCTTACTAAACTAGTTACCAGAGAAGAAGATCCGACAAGCGGAAAAATCATTGTCGGTGGTATAGACTATGCTAAACTTAAAAAAAGAGATATCCCATATCTTCGCCGAAAAATTGGAGTAGTTTTTCAGGATTTTAAGCTTCTGCCTAAAAAAACAGTTTATGAAAATATTGCCTATGCTCTCGAAGTAGCGGGAATTAGCAGTAAAACTATTCGCTCACGAGTACCACAGATTTTAAAAATGGTAGGCCTTGAGAGTAAGAAAGATGACTTCCCGAAAATGTTATCCGGCGGAGAAATGCAAAGAATAGCTATCGCCAGAGCTTTGGTTCATGAACCAAAGATTTTGATTGCTGATGAACCAACAGGAAATCTTGATCCTAAAAATGCCTGGGAAATCATAGATTTGCTCTTGAAAGTTAATGACTTTGGGACAACAGTAATTTTGACAACCCATAACAGAGAAATTGTTAATACATTGAAAAAGAGAGTTATTACTCTAAGGAATGGAAAAATTATTAAAGACCAAGAAGTTGGAAGGTATACGCTGCAATAATGTTTACAACGCTTTATAGAATTATCAAAACAGGCTTTAAAAACTTCCTCAGGAATGGATGGCTATCACTAGCGTCTACTATTATCATGACGCTGACACTTTTTATCATCTCTATTTTCTTGATCGGAAATATCGTTTTGAACCAAGGTGTACAAACAATCCAAGATAAAATAGATATCAGCGTCTACCTAAATGATGGAGTTCCTGACCAAACTGTCTTAGATCTGCAAAAAGAAATTTCCGATAATTCAAATGTTCGGTTGGTACGCTATGTATCAAAAGACGATGCAAAGCAAAAATACGAACAAAAGTTTGCTGATAACCCTCAGCTCAAAGAATCTCTGAATGACAGCGGCGGCAATCCTTTACCGGCTAGTTTAGAAATTAAAACTTATGACCCAAATAAGATTAGCTCACTGATGCCAATCTTTAGCGAAAGTAAGTATAAGCCTGTGGTCAGAAAAGTTAGTTATCAGGAAAATAAAGACACAATTGACCGACTAGTTAAGTTCACTCAATTTATCAGAAACGTTGGTTGGAGTGTAGCTGCGCTTCTGATCATTACATCGCTTATTATTATCTATAACACAATCAGGACTGCCATATACACCCATAGAGACGAGATAGAAATTATGAAACTTGTAGGCGCAAACCCTTGGTTTATAAAAGGACCATTTCTAGTAGAAGGGATCGTATACGGTATTATTGGCACAATAGCATCTCTTACAGCCCTTTATGTACTTCTCAAACTGCTTGTAGATTTCCTAAATGGGTATTTCGGAACAGGTGATATTGGAAACAATGTTTTTGGTTTCTTGCTCCAAAATCTAGGAACTTTAGTAGTTCTGCTACTGGCGACGGGTATCATCATCGGAGGAACATCTTCTACAGTAGCCATCCGAAAATATCTCAAAAAATCATAAAACAAAGTAACTAATTTAATTTATTATGTTGCTTTGTTTTTCTGTAATTCTGTTATCCTCATGCTTGACTCAAACTTCCTCTTTTGAGAGAATGCGCAAGATTACCTAGGATTAAACTCGAGAAAAAGGTAATTTGTCGTCATAATAAAGAGGAAATTTTGAACACTGGCAGAATGAGTACAAGATTGCCTGACAAAAATTTCATAGCCAAAATGAGAACATTGGTTATGTCAGGCAAAAACCTAAAAAATTATTTTAAAAGCAGGAAATACGAGACGCAAAAAGCTATTGTGGTTTTAGGCCTTTTTAGTATTGCCCTTTTTTCTGTACCATACAATACAGGTAAAACTGAGGCCGCTTCGCTTGACGATCTTAACGGCCAGATCAATCAAGTCTCCAAGCAGCTCGATGCCGAAAGAGGAGAGGCGCAAACAATCCAAAACCAGATCGATATAATTGATGGCCAAACCCAACAACTACAGTTGGAAATGCAAGCCACTCAAATACAGATTGACCAAACAGTTGCGGCTATTAATGATTTAAATCAGCAAATTGCTGACGCCCAAAATAAGCTGCATCAGCAGCAAATTGTCCTAGGAGAATACTTGCGAGTTATATATGAAGAATCAAACATTTCACCTATTGAACAAATTGCCGGAGCAAGCAGCTTATCAGACTTCGTAGACCAAAGTGAATATTTGCAAATCATGCAGCAAAAAGTCAAGGATACTTTAGACCAAATCAAAAGGATCCAAGATGAATTAAAAGCGAAAAAAGCCGATCTTGATAAGAAGAAGACAAATCTGGACGTTTTACAAAAACAGCAAACCTTAAAGAAACAGAGTCTAGATGCCCAAGCCGCGCTTAAAAATCAGCTTCTTGCTCAGGCTAATGCCAATGCAACCGGCCTTCAAGGAAAGCTTAATAATCTTTATGCCCAGCAAGCAGCTATGTCAGCCTCATATGGCGAAGCTGTCATGACCGGCGGATCAAGCTATCCTTACGGCAATCCTCCACCAAGGAATTTAATAGACACACCTGACGCTTATGGGTATCTAATAGGTGAATGTACATCTTATGTAGCTTGGAAGAGGGCATCAATCGGCCGGCCCGTACCTAGAGCCATGGGTAACGCACGAGATTGGGCATCACATGCAAACGGCGGACCACATCCAGGTGCAGTTGCAGTATTTCCATACATTGGAGGTTACGGTCATGTGGCCTATGTAGAGGCAGTCTACGGAAATGGCACGATCCTAATCTCTGAGTACAACTGGGTGCCTTACTCATATTCATCCCGAGTTATCAATCCCTACAACTACGGCACCGTCTACATCAACTAGCTTTGCAGGTTCGATCTACTAAGCGGGTCGAACCTGCTTGACAAGTCTTTCCCAAAATTTTTTTTAAAAAAATTGTAATCTTAACCATAAGGGTACAGGGTCTAGACATTTAGGACACTAAAATCTAAACTTGCTTTCTCATAACCTTCTAAACTATTTAAATATTGTAGTGGTGTTTTGTTAGCCAGGGATTCATGCGGTCTGTACGTATTGTATTGAACACAGTGTTCTGTATTTAGTCTCTTTAACCCTACTATATCACTAAAACTGTCCAGCTTTGAATAAACTTCTCTTTGATCAGTTCTGTGTGAGATTTCAACCCGCCCGTTGACATTGGGCCTTCCGGGAGGAATCAGAATATGTTCAATGCCGAGTTCTTCAAGCAGCTCATCCAATGGATGAGTTCTTTTGATCCGTAGAAAATGATTGTAGGTAAACTCAGTGCCATTGTCTGTTTGGATAATCTCAATCGAGAAAGCCGGATCAAAAAACCTCCTAGATTTAAGAACAAAATCCACTGTATTGGCCGGGGTAAGGTTATCATAGATATACTTGAACTTAATCCTTGTGGCGCAATCAATCATAGAATACTGATATGCTTCTCTTTTTAAGTGCTTTACGTCCAGCTGGAGCCTTTCTCCGGGATAGTAGGGGTAATCCCAGTAATTACGGCTAGTTCTCTTCTTCTTGGGCTTCTTTTTGATTAAGCCAAGCCGATGTAAGTTGTTGTTGATTCCTCGATCGGAAACATTGATACCGTAGTCTCTGGCCAAAACAAACTGTATCTTGGCTTTACCCCAGCTGTTCTCGGTCCTTAGTTTAACAATCAGCTCAAGCGTTCTTGAATCATATGCCCTTGGATTGGTTAATGGTTTTTTGCTTCTGTCATAGAGACTTCTTTGACTTCCGCCTGACTCAACCCAGCGCTTGTGCCAATAGTAATATGTGCTTCTTTCAATACCATAGTATTTACAGGCAGCGCGAGCCGAACCTAGCTCCTTTGCTTTTTCAAACCAAGCCAGCCTGAGCCTCGCTCCATAAATGGTCAATTGTTTCTGTGTCATTTTGTATTTCACTTTTAGTCCTTTCAATTATCTAATTATTTGTCTAAAAGTGTCCAACATGTCTGTACCCTGTATAATCTTAACCATAAAAATCTTGACAATAATATTGTAATTGTTATGATATGGCGTATGGAGGGGGAATGACTTTCAAAAATAAAAGTCGCATATCGAAAACAAAAATACAAAAAATTCTATTCAATCAATTTTATAGAGCTGTTTGCGTTATGGCTCTTTTTATGTTGGCTCTCATCCTTATCCCCGCTTCCAAGACTCCGAGCTACGCCGCCAGCCAGACAGATATAGATAACTTAAATGCCCAGATCTCCACATTACAGACTCAGCTGAATGCTAAGAAGGCTGAGGCTAAAACCTTCTCCGATGAGGTGGCTGTATATGACGACCAGATCCAAGTCGTCCAGCTCCAGATCAACGACACTCAGGCACAAATCAACAATGCCAACTCTCAGATTACCAATATCAATGGACAGATCGCCGATAACGAAGCAAAACTCAAGACCGACCAAGCCTCTCTGGCGGAGCAGCTTCGGGTAATTTATGAAAACTCCAATACCTCAACTCTGGAACTTATTGCCGAGTCAAACAGCTTCTCAGACTTTGTGGACCAAAGCGAATATCTGCAGACAATCCAGTCAAAAACCATTGGTACAATTAACTCCATAAAAAATCTCAAACAACAGCTCGCTGACAATAAAAATAATATAGAGCAGAAAAAACAACAAATTGCCTCACTACAGCAAACACAGTTAAACCAGAAAGCAGACCTCGATGGACAAAGATATGGAAAGCAACTTCTTTTAAGTCAAGCTAATACACAGAGTCAGAGTATTCAAGGCCTCATCGCCTCGAAAAATGCAGATCTTAATAATGCAAAAATTGCACTAAATAACTATGCTCCTGCTCAAACCGCTACATCAAGGAAGTCAGGCAACAATAATCAAAACGGTAATCAGGGAGGGCAGTCTCATACTGCATCTGTGCCGTATTTCGCCCAAAACAGTGGCTGGTGGGCATGGATCGGTATAAATGACGCTAATCGGCCTGCTGGCGCACCGCCTTCGTATATGTATTATTTAGGTTGCAAAGTAACCAGTCTGGCAATGATAATGAAATACTACGAACGTAACGTTGATCCTGGAATAATTGCCCAAGATGCAAGATATTTTGGTGTTTGGGGCGATTGGGATTTACTTTCCTGGGGCGGTGTTCAATCTGCAAGTGGGTTAGCAATTGATAAAACCTACAGTTACGCAAAGGGTGATCGGTGGGCGCATGCCGGCAGACCATTTATCGTTTCTGGAAGAATTTTGGGCGGAAACTATGACCACTCCGTTGTCATTACCGGCATTGATGCTAGCGGCAGATGGATTATGAATGACCCATGGCAAGGACCCAATAAGTTATTCCCATTATCTCCGGGACAAATCACTGATTATGTTTTTGTAAATTAAAACAAAAGTGTTATAATACTTCTCGTGGTAAAGAAATTGAAAAACCTGGCCGCAAAATCTTTTGTCAAAGCATCTGTCATAGTTGCGATTTTTGCTTTGTTACTAGTTTTAACGCCAACAAGTATAAAGGCAAATACCTGTACAAGTACGGCAGACTGCGACAATCAGATTAACGCGGCAAAAAATCAAGCACAAGATTTACAGGATGAAATTGCCGGTTTTGATAGCCAAATCCAACAGCTAACAAACAAGATACAATCAACTCAAAACGATATCAATACAACAAACCAGCAAATACAGGAAACTCAAGATAATATTAAAAAGGCAGAGGATGAACTGCAAGTCAAAAGAGAAGCTTTAGGAGAATATCTAAGTGTTATTTATGAAGAATCAAATGTAACACCCCTAGAGCAGATAGCAAGTGCTAATAGCTTTTCAGATTTTGTCGACCAATCAGAATATCTGCAAACCTTACAGGCCAAGATCAAAGATACCGTCGATAATATTAAAAATTTAGAAATACAGCTCAAACAGAAAAAAAGAGATCTGGAAGATAAAAAAGGCAATCTTGATACCATGATGAACCAGCTAAGTCTCCAAAATAGCGCATTAAACAGCCAAAAAGCGGCAAAAGATGCATTACTCACTCAAACAAATGATCAAATAAACACACTAGCAGCTCAAAGAGCTGAGTTAGTAAAGATTTTTAATGAGATGATGGGTGGCGGATCAAGCGATTATCCATATGGTAACCCGCCACCTCAAGATCAGGTCGATACACCTGATGCGTATGGATATTTCAAAGGTGAATGTACATCTTATGCCGCATGGTGGAGGGCAGCCCATGGCAAACCGGTACCTAGAAATCTTGGAAACGCAAAGGATTGGGCAAGTATTGGCAGTAGTGACGGCCCCAGAGTAGGTGATGTCATGGTATACCCTCATATCGCACCATACGGGCATGTTGCAATCGTTGAAGCAGTAAATAGCGATGGAACAGTAGATACTTCAGATTATAACTGGAACTTGGACTGGACTTTCCATACACACTCAAATGTAAATCCTGAAAACTGGGGCGCAGTTTTCATCCATTAATTCTTTTTGTCCAAATCACCAATTGATTTTTGGGACACGAGAGCATAGAATAGTATTTGTTATGTGTTAATAAGGTTTCTGTTAGGGAGATCCAGCCTCCATGAGAGGTCGGACCTCTTTAAGAAAATAATTTGAGAAATTTATGAAAAATAGGAAACAAATCATTGGCGCCATCATTATCGCCTTTGTAATCTTCTCTGGCGGGTATGTTTTGGGCTATAATAGGACTCTGCCAACAGGGAATCTTCTGCCGCAGATTACAAATAAATACTCAAACAAATCGATAGATTTCGGAGAATTTTGGAGTGTTTGGGATACGCTGACTGCTAAGTTTGATGGCAACTTAGACCTTAAAAAGATGATGTATGGATCTATTTCAGGTATGGTTCAAGCAACCGGTGATCCATATACCGAGTTTTTCACACCGGATCAAGCTAAACAGTTTGAAAATGAGCTTTCCGGCACTTTTTCGGGTATCGGGGCGGAGATCGGCATTAAAAATAATAAACTTACTGTCATTGCTCCTATTACCGGTTCGCCGGCAGATAAAGCCGGACTAAAAACGGGTGATCAAATAAATAAAATTGACGGAGAAAGCACTGCCGGCATGTCACTCGACACAGCCGTCTCAAAAATCCGCGGTCAAGCCGGTACCGATGTGACACTCACTATTGAAAGAGCCGGAGCTGAAAAAGATTATAAGATTCAAAGAGCTGAAATCGACGTCAAAAGTGTGAAGTATAAGATAGAAAATGGTGTTCTCATAATCACAGCTTCTCGTTTTGACTCAGATACGGCAAGTTTAATCCAAGAAGCGGAAAATGCCGGCATTTCACAAAATGTTCATGGCGTTATTCTGGATCTCAGAAATAACCCCGGTGGTCTGCTCGATAGCGCAATAGACGTATCAAGCGAATTCATACAAAAAGGTACTATAGTGATTGAAAAAGATATGAAACATGGTAAAAGCCAGACATTTTCCGCAAACGGAAACGGCAAGATGACCGACAAGGGTAAATACCCTATGGTAGTTCTAGTCAACGGCGGATCGGCTTCAGCCGCGGAAATCACAGCCGGCGCCCTTCATGATGACGGAAGATCTCAACTTGTAGGTGAGAAAACTTTCGGTAAAGGTTCGGTGCAGGAGGTTGAAAACCTGCCGGATGGCTCAGAACTGAAAGTTACGGTTGCCCACTGGTATACACCAAATGATGTGAATATTAACAAAACCGGTATAAATCCCGATATTACAGTCAAACTTACAGACGCCGACTTTAATGCCGGCAAAGATCCACAGATGGATAAAGCTATGGAGTTGCTGGCTAAGTAACCAAACCCCAATATCTCATAACTAATAAAATCTAAAATTTGAAAATTGATCCATTGGGAATTTACCGAAGGTTGAGACTTGAAAATTTGGGGTTAAAAGTTAAGGGGTTCCTCAACTTGCCGCTGCCACGAAGTCGCTCGGGATAACAATTAACAGGAAGGAGACAAAATGGTTCGTGTCATTTTCTTAGAAAACATTGAAAATAATAAGGTCGGTGATATCAAAAATGTTCCTGATGGTTACGCCAGAAACTATCTTTTTAAGAAAAATCTGGCAACACTGGCCACATCCGAGGAAGTAGAGAAAATAGAAGCTCAAATTTCGAAGATACAAAAGGAAGAAAAGAAAAAAGTGACCGAGGCAGAGAAGTTGGCCGATATGTTAGCCAACAAAAAGGTAAAGCTTGAAATGCAAGTCGGTGATGGAGGTAAACTCTTCGGTTCCGTTACCAATAGGGATATAGCCGGCAAGCTGTCAGAAATGGGTTTTGAAATAGACAAAGCCAATATTGAATTTCCGGAACCGATCCGTGAAAAAGGAGAACATACGGCTCATATAAAACTAGGTCATGGAGTGGCTATAGATATTACAGTGGAAGTAGTACAAGCTGTATAAATCACTGCTTTTCAGACCGGCTTTCTGAAAAGGTACAAGTCTTTTTAAAAAATCCGATCAAACATAATCGGATTTTTTTATTTTTCAGTTTTGCCAACCGGTTCTATACCTATAACTGTTTTTCTTTTGAGTTCACCGGTAAATTTCTTGAGTTCTTGGCGGGTAAACTTCACATGGCCATCAACTTTTGCATAGAGAGTATCGTCTTTGCCACGGGAAACATTTTCACCAGGTTCCCATTTCGTGCCTCGCTGTCTCACAAGGATTTGTCCGGCATGCGCAAACTGGCCGCCAAAAAGCTTTACACCAAGCCTTTTGCCAGCACTATCTCTACCTAATCTAGTTGAACCCCCAGCTTTTGTCTTTGACATTTGAACCTAAATTAATTACCAAAATATTATATTACAAATGAAGGGGAAGGTCAAATATTTTAGCAGGGTGAACTCAAAAACTTATTTAATCATAATTTCATGTTGCCATTTCAACCGCCACACTAAAAGAGAGGATTTTCAGATTTAAGGCATTAGAAAAGGCCTTTAAAAAAATCTATGATTCATATAATTTCATACTTTAAATTTTCCTCTTGCAATAAGTAACAACTTTCTGGATAATAGCATTAGAGTTAATAAACGCCGAAGATAAAGGTTCGGCATAAAGAAGGGAGGTGGAAAAATGGCAGAGGCAAAAAAAACAGGATCAGGACTAGACCAAAATATCGCAGCATTACTTGCATATTTACTCGCATGGATTGGCGGACTTATCTTTATACTCATTGAAAAAGAGAATAAATTTGTCAGATTTGCTGCGCTTCAGTCAATCTTTCTGGATGTAGCAATGTTTATCGTTTGGTTTGTTGTTTCATTCGTTTTAGGAGGATTGCTCTTCGCTTCATTTGGCTTGGGCATGGCCCTTTTTGGTCTAATGTGGCTTGTCTGGATCGGGTACATTGTCGTTAGAATTGTTCTCATCGTTAAAGCTTACCAAAACCAAGAGTGGGAATTACCAATTATCGGCAAAATGGCTAGAAAATATGTCTAGTCTTTGATTAGTTCTGAATCAAAAATAAAAAAGACACTTGCATGGGTGTCTTTTTTAAAAAACTTAATTAATGATTACCACCGGCTTACGCCGGTGGTTTCTGCTTTTAAAGCAAGGCGCTCCGATAGATATCGGAGCGCCAGTCTAAGCAAAGTCGAGTAAGCTAATAGGAACTACATAGCAACAAACAGCGGCACACCTCCGACAACAACGTCTTTCAGTTGCTGAAACCTTCTTGGCAAAAGTGGTTTGACTAATGCCTTTGTTTGAGGGAAAATACCCATTCCGGGAGGAATGATTACCACATCTCCTTTTTGAAGTTTAACGATCCCTTTAAGGTAATTTCTCCAACACCTAATATCGCCAAGTGCGCAGCCCACATTTTTCGTAAAGTGGACCAAGATGTCGGTCTTCTCCCCAAACTCATCCATGACAGTCTTGAGTTGTTCACCTGTTAAATCAGATGAAGCAACCAAGATCACCCTTTGCCCCCTGTACCTTTTTATGCTTGTCTGTTTTTCAGTTCCTGCCTTCTTTTCCTTCATTTTAGCCTCCCGACAGGTAATACTCGACTTTGCCTCTTTTAACGTACGAGCTTCTATTATAGCAGTTATGTCTTATCTCGAAAAGCTTTTCATTAAAAAACAACCTTAAAAGGCCGTTCCAATCTAAATATAATATACCCCATTACTTTAGTGTTCGCAGTCCCGCCTTCGTCCGACAACCGCCGGACTAAACTCACTCGAAGCGGTACAAAGTTACCTTCATCCGCTCAAATGGTGCCGAAGGGGGGAGTCGAACCCCCAAGGGCGTAGGCCCACACGATTTTGAGTCGTGCGCGTATACCAGTTCCGCCACTTCGGCATATTTATTTTAAAGTTGCATGTTTGGCACCAGAAGGTAAGTCTGCCTTTTCCGTCAGATAGCAGTTTATTATATTTTTCAGAAGAAAAACCGATATAATTTAAAGTTTCTATGATAAAATTCAGATAGTTGAAATTATACCTTATTTTTCAATCATTTTCAACGAAAATCATAGTAAAAATTATTGACTTTTAATTTTTTTTATGTTAGAATAAAAAAATTATGGCAGAAATTCATAATGATAAAAAACCCCGCCATACCGAAGAGCCAAAAATATCAGAGATAGAAAAGCTGATTCGCATTTTTCAAGATGCCCATGGTCATGAAAAGCTCATGGAAATCATAAAACCATTTACTGACTTTAACCATAAAAATACAAATCCCAAGAAAAAATATGCGCATCAAGACCAAGAACTAAAAATTACTGAGTTAGAAAATCTTTTTAAAGATTTTAAAAAAGAGTTTGGGCATGAAAAACTTATGTCTTTTCTTAAAGAAGTTACAGATGATATTCATAAAAAACACAAAACGGCGAGCACCCAAGATCATGAAATTTATATCACTGAGGAACAAAAAAATCCTGTTAACTTAAAAAATGAAGACTTCTTTGAGCTACTAAAGAACATTTTGACTCAAGTTATCCGGCTTTTTAAAAACATTAAAAAGATAATGGCCAAGAAGCGATACCGTTATCCAGTTTTGGCATTTAGCCTTTTCATGTCAATTTACATACTCTTTAATCTACCGGTTATTTATAGCAGGATCAGCTGGCATAAGCCAGATAACACTCAGAAACTAGTAGTTACAACCCAGGAAGTAGTTCAGCAAAAGATGGCTGATTCTGCCGCCCTAGCTCCGGGTGAAGTCATCCCGAACCAAAGTACTATTGTAATACCAAAAATCAATGTCAGCGCGCCTATTGTATATTCAGATACGACAGACGAAAACAAAGTACATGATGAACTTCATAATGGTGTGGTGCATTATGCCGGGACAGCCATGCCGGGAGAAGTGGGGAACTCTTTTATTACCGGACACAGTTCAAATTACTGGTGGGATACCGGTAAATTTAATTACGTTTTCGTAAACTTAGATAGACTTGTACCAGGAGACCAAGCAATAGTTTATTATAATGGCAAGAAATTCGTTTATACTGTAAAAGATAAAATAGTTGTGGAACCTACTGATATGAGTGTGTTAGCTTCTACTGATACACCGGTTTTAAGCCTTATGACTTGTACTCCTCCGGGGACTAGCTGGAAACGTCTGGTTGTCCACCTGGACAGGACTGATCCTGTTTATTATAAACCGCAAACCATAACAAAAAAGAAAGTCGTAGCAGTACCGAAGCCAAAGGAAGAAAATAAAGGATTTTTCAGTAAAGTCTTATCATTAGTTATCCCCAACTAAAACTTGACTGTATATCTTGAGAGTATCGAATCTTTGGCTCCTAAGTTTGAAAAAAAGAAAATATCACCATTATCGGAAGAATAAAATGGTATCTCTCCTGCAATTGACTGGCCAAGAGTAACTTGGTTTGTCTCGTCGAAATCCATAATAATGGCTTTACTACCTTTTTCACCCAGAATATGGCGCGAGTCATACCAAATCAAATTTGAATAACCACTATCCGGCATAGAGTATTCAGTGCTTGATTTTTCAATCTCATCATTTTCAAAAACTTTAACTTTCCCGTCCCCTTGATATAATAAACGTTCACCATCGGGAGACCATGAAAAATCTGAAACATTCTTAGAAAATGTAATCAGCATGTTTTTCCCATCCGTTTTAGTAATCAGATATAATGTATTATCCGCTGTTTTAAAGGCGACTTGTTGGCTCTGGAACTCAACCTTCGCTTCATAAGAAGGGCTCACGGGGATACTGTCAGCTAAAGTATTTTTGCCACTGAAATCCCCGTTAGCTTGTATAAAAGATCTCTGTCCGGAGTTGTCTTTCACATAATAAATTTTTCCGTCATCAGCAAAAGTATAATATACCACTTGACTCTCTAAAGCCGGCGAAACTTTCCTAGTTCCCAGATCTATATTCATTACCAAGCCTCCTGACAAACCATACAAAAGACTGCTATTAGCCGGGTCAAATCGCAATTGATCAAATTTCACAGGTGTGATTGAACTAAAATCTGTAAGAGTTTTTGAATCTGTATTTAAAATATAAATCACTTCCTTCCCGCTAACAATCCCGGAAAAAAGAATATATCTTTTATCATTTGACCAGTCTAAAAGTCTGGGATCTGTAATTTTCTGGTCTGGCGGCAAAGCAGCCGTATCAAGAATTATATTGCTTTGGCTAGTCGCATCATTAAAAACAGAAATTTTGTAGGAGTCATTCAGTTTAATCAAGAATATTTGAGACTTATTATCCAGTGAGGTCAAACTGTCGATTAGCGTGCCGGAAATATTTACTTTATCAATGGTTGGATTTTTAGGGAACATTAAAATATAGTTTGCCCAAGTCACCATTTCTGGCTCTATCGGAACATTTTTTTCCCACGAGTAGTATCCATCTTTTGTAAGTTTCAAATGATACTTATCCTTACCCAAGTTATCAATCTTAATTGAGAAAAACCCCGTTGTATGGGTAGTATCTTTTCCATTCAAGAAAATCTTAGCGCCGGTCGGCTTTGAGCTGATAATCAGCATGCCTGTCTTATGAAATGTAATACCATCGGCACCAATGCGTATGTTATATCCTCTGGCAGATAAAATGAAAAAAAGACTCAAAACAATAAATGTTATAGCTGCCAAAGGGTAGATTAAAAACCAATATATTTTTCGCCGTTCAACCTTAATCACAAAGATAATTATACATTTTCCAGTATGATTTGTAAATGTGAGACCACCATAAAAATTTTAGAAAATAAATCTATATCAGTTGATAAACATATGTGTTATAATCAGTCCTGTTTTAATAGGAATCTTATTAAATGTCTAAGCTTCAGATCAACGGTCCGGTCAGACTAAATGGGACGGTCAAGATAAGCGGCTCGAAAAATGCCGCTCTTCCTATCATCGCCGCAACCCTTTTGACTCGGGGTAAAAATACAATTGAAAATGTGCCTGATATCACCGATATTCGTAATCTTTTAAAAATCGTCGAAAAACTCGGCGGGAAAACTAAATTTGACCATAATACGCTCGAAATTGATAACAGCTTGATTAACGGCCATGATCCTGACAAGGACCTAGTGAGAAAGATTCGCGCCTCGGTACTTCTTCTCGGACCACTCCTCGCCAGAAATAAAAAGATAAAAATGTCCGCGCCGGGAGGATGTTTTATCGGGAATAGACCTCTCGATGATATTTTTGATATGCTCGAACAGCTCGGCGCAACGATAAAAGAAGAAGGGGAGATATATAGTTTTAATGTTAAATCTCTAAAAGGTGCTAACATTACCTTGCGACATATGAGTGTAACAGCCACAGAGAATGTCATCATGGCGGCAGTGATGGCTGAAGGGAGGACAGTTATTCGCCTGGCAGCCTGTGAACCGCATGTTCAAGATTTATGCAGATTTCTAAACAAAATGGGAGCGAAAATCTCCGGAATCGGCACAAATGAACTGAAAATAGAAGGTGTCAAAGAACTAAAACCCGTAAAGTATAAAATAGTTTCCGATGAGATAGAAGCAGCCACATACATCATAGCGGCCGCAGCGACAGGCAGTGAGATCACGATAAAAAATATTGAAACTTCTACCATTGAATATTCAATACTCTCAAAGTTTAAAGAAGCCGGCGTAATTTTGGAGATAGGCAAAGATAATATTCAAGTCAAAAGAAGTACCCGTATCGTACCGGTTAAGAAACTCTGGACTGCTCCTTGCCCGCATTTTCCAAGTGATCTCCAAGCTCCCTTTGCTGTTCTAATGACTCAGTCAGACGGTTCAACCCTAATTCATGAAACTATGTATGAAGGACGGCTGAATTATATTAAAGAATTAAAGAGGATGGGTGCAAATGCCTCTATACTTGACCCGCATCGAGCGATTATAATAGGACCAGCCACTCTTTACGGTAAAAAAATTTCAAGCTTAGACTTAAGAGCCGGAGCCACTTTGATTATCGCGGCCATGGTTGCAAACGGTCAGAGTGAAATTGCGAATGCTGAAATAATTGACAGGGGCTATGAAAATATTGTAGAAAAGCTCCAGAAACTTGGAGTTCAAATAGAGAGGATTAACTAATGCTACAAAACAGAATAGGAATAGACCTAGGCACGGCCAATGTACTCGTTTATGTTCCCAAGAAGGGAATAGTTATAAACGAACCTTCAGTTGTGGCCGTAAGCGAAGACAATAGAGTACTGGCGGTTGGAGAAGAGGCTAAAGAAATGGTCGGCCGAACTCCGGAGTCAATCACTGCTTACCGTCCGCTTCGAGATGGAGTAATCGCCGACTACCGCGTCACCGAGTCTATGATCCGCCACTTTATCAATAAAGTTTCCGGTGGTGTAAGACTTTTTCGTCCTGTAGTAATGATTAGTGTTCCGGCCGGCGCCACATCTACCGAAAAAAGAGCGGTAATAGACGCCACTAAACAAGCCGGAGCCAAAGCTGCATATATCATTCCGGAACCAATCGCGGCAGCCCTCGGCGCAGAAATACCTATAGACACACCAGCCGGAAATCTAATAGTCGATATCGGTGGGGGAACTACTGAAGTATCAATATTATCACTTGGCGGAATAGTCGCTTCGAGCTCTGTAAGAGTCGGGGGAGACAAGCTTGATCAGGCGATTTCTGACTATATTCGCAAAAAATACGGTCTCGCTGTCGGCGATAAAACTGCAGAAGAAATAAAGATAGCTATCGGGAGCGCCGTACCTCTAAAGAAAGTGACAGAATATGAGATTAGAGGCAGAGATATGCTTCAAGGTTTACCGAAGACTATTACCGTTAATTCAGCTGAAATTACAGAAGCTTTGCAGGTCCAGCTTGAGAAAATCATTTTGTCAATCCGAAGTGTCCTCGAAAAAACTCCTCCGGAACTGGCGAGCGATGTTCTGGACCGTGGTATGATTATGACCGGCGGCAGTTCCCGGCTTAAAAATCTGGATAAGCTGATTTCAAAAGCTACTGGGGTAGCCGTCGCTATTGCTGACGAATCGCATTTATGCGTAGCCAAAGGCACCGGCATGGCCCTCGAAAACCTCGACGACTACAAAAAGAGTTCCCTCTGGAAATAAATGAGCATGAAAGTTTATTTTATTAGGCACGGCCAGACTAACTACAATGTTCTGGATTTGTGCAATGACGATCCGACGAAAGATGTACATCTCACAAAATTTGGTATAAAACAGGCAAATACAGTTGCAAAAAAATTAAGGGGGGTAAAGTTTGATGCCGTATTTGTTTCTGATCTAAAAAGAACCCGAGAGACCGCCAAAATTGTAATCGGCAATCAAAATTTAAAATTCACAGTTGATAAAAGAATAAGCGATCGAAAGACAGGTTTTGACAGCAAGCCTGCTTCCGATTTTTTCAGAGCCATGGAGAAGAACATTCTTAACACAAAAATCAATAATGGTGAGTCGCTTGCAGAAGAAAAAGAGCGAGTCGTTTCCTTCCTAAAAGATTTGAAATCTCTAAAATTCAACAAGATTTTAGTATCCACTCATGGTGAAGTACTGAAAATTGTTTACGGATATTACAATCAGTTACCAAACAATGAAATGTGGGAAACAAGTATAGACAACTGCCAGGTACTAGAGTTTGATCTTTAGTCAACATCACACTAATATAGTTTAGCATAGTGAATTTTCTTCATTAAACTTAACTAAGTAGAGATTAGGAATAGTACACCAGACTAGTTTAGTGTACTATTCCTCATAAAACTCAACTTAAAAAAATTGTTAACTGTTTACTGTTTACTGTTATTTTTCTATAATAAGAATTATGAAAAAACTTTTTGTGGAAGATTTGAAGGCCGGCGACAGCGTTTTTGGTGAACTCTTTGCGGTAAAAAATTATAAAAAAACCGCCACCAGAAACAACCGCCCCTATATCGACATCACACTTTCCGACAAGACCGGATTTATCAAAGGCAAAATCTGGTCGGATGACATGCCAAACTGCGAAACAGTAGAGGAGGCTGATGTGGTCAGTGTGTCGGCCAGTATCGAGGACTTTAACGGCGCGCCGCAAGCCAAGATTACAAATATGAGCAAGGTTGACAAATACGACCTTACCGATTTCCAGCCGTCGACCGACAAAGATATAGAAAAAATGTTTGATGAAATCACGGACGCAGCTAGCAAGATCAAAAACCCGCAACTACAAAAACTGCTTCAGGAATTTTTGAGCGATAAAGATACGGTTGAGAAATTTAAACGTGGCGCCGGCGGATACACTGTTCACCACGATTATCTGGGTGGCCTTCTGGATCACACCACCGAAATGCTCAGTTATGTCCCGGCTATTGCAAAAACCCACTCAAAGATTAACAAAGATATACTGACCACCGGAGTAATCCTGCACGACATTGGTAAAGTCCACGAGTATGAAGTCTCAACATCAATCGTTATTACCCCCAAACTGAAACTTCTGGGGCATATCTTTATGGGAGCCGAGATGGTGAAAAGATACGGAGAGAAGGCCGGAGTTGAAGAAAAACTGCTTGATGAAATTCTGCATATGATTTTAGCCCATCAGGGCAGAATAGAGTTTGGCAGTCCCGTACTTCCTAAAACCCCCGAAGCTATGGTACTTTATAGATTGGACGACATGTCAGCCAAACTAAACACTGCATTCAAACTGCTTGATTCAGGAGGAAGTGACGGCGATCTTTTCACGAGTTATCAGAGAAACCTTGAAACAGAATTGTATAGATCACCTTACGTCGACGATTTAACAAACGAAGATATACCATTTTAAATTTTCAAATTACAATTCACTAATTTAAAAAGTAAAATTCTGGTTAGACCGGGATAACAAATGGAGGGCAGGTTGTACTGCAAACATTGTAGCGAAGAACAAGAAACGGTAACTATCGCAGGAGTTACTTACTGCGCCAGTTGTTCGACAATCTTGTCTGAAAAAAAAGATTCTGTTCAAGTCGAAGCACCGAAACATAAAATGCCAAAACTAGAAACAACTGACAACGAGATTCGAAACGAGGTAATAGAAAACCCTCCGCGAAAGAAAGATTTGTCTGTTCAGGAAATGGAGGAGAACCTCGACATCCCTGCAATAAAGAAAGATGAGCTTGGAGGCAGTGCCATACTGCTCGACATCTTAGAGACTAAGGCCAAAGAAGAGACTGATGAACATACCTTGGAGGAAGACAAAAAACTTTCAGAGGCAAGCGGCGAAGTTTTAGATATTTTAAATTCTAAACCAAATTCAGAGAACCATAAGGAAAAAAGATCTTTCACACCAAAACCGAATGGGATGGCCATGAATGATATCAGGCCCGCCAGCCATACAAAAAATAAGGAACATCTTCAAAAAAAGAACAAGGAAATTTTGAAATCTGCTGAAAACGAGATTAAAGACGAAGCTGAACAGTTTGCCCGTATTGTTTCGAGTCAAAGTGGCTATACCAGAGAGTATGACATGATGATTATGACTATTGCCATAGCAGTACTTGCCACGGTAGTTCTGGTAATTTACCTAACATTTAAATAAAAGGAGTTGTAATACAAACAAGTAAAACGATCAAACAATTGTAACGTTTACAACGGAGCTAGTAATGACTGACGAAAAATGGGAAGACTTAAAAGAAAATATTAGAGAAAAGTTTAAGGTGCTGGGAGAAAAAACAGAGCCTGACATTATAACGGATGACATCGGAAATAAAATAAAGGGTGAGAAAGATATCATTATTTTCGAGGGTCCAACTGGAAAAATGGAGGTGACTAAAACTAAGCGACCGGTAATTTTGGATAAAAAATCTCATTATCATAAAACTCAAGCCGGCAAAGCCTTAATAGAATATATCGTCTCAGATACAGAGTTTACAAACAAGATTGAAGTGTTCACTTGGGATACGATCGCAAACGATTGGAAAGAGTTCGACACCCGGGGCGAAAACATAAGTTTCTAATACCTTAAATCTGAAAATTCTCTCTCTACCATCCCGAGCCCACCTTCGCAAGGCTGCTGAACAGGTAAACTCTGTGGGTGGTAGAGTTGAAAGATCTATTTTTGTTATTTTTTATTTCTTAGTTTTTAATTTTCATTGAATTAATTTTTAACATTGGATTATTGATTTATTTACCGGAAATTGTGAATTGAAAATTTTTATCAGGGATTCTCCCACTCACCATTAGTGTGGCGGTCGAAATGGCAATCTGTAACTGTACCTTTTATAAACAGGTAAAATTAGACAAAAGATGTTAAAATGAAAGATAATGGAATTGAAATTAGTTTAAATAATAAACAGAGGAAAAAATGAAAAATCCAAACCAAAGAGTAGCAATATTTATAGACGTGCAAAACTTATATTATTCAGCTAGAGCTTTATATGAGAAGAAAGTAAACTTCGGAGAAATCTTGAAGATAGGAACAGCCGACCGTCAGCTCATCCGTGCTATCGCCTATACTATCCGAGCTGAGTCACCGGAAGAGCAAACATTTTTCGATGCTTTGGGAAAGATGGGATTTGAGGTCAAGACAAAAGACCTGCAAACCTTTGCCGGCGGACACAAAAAAGGCGACTGGGATGTAGGTATAGCCGTAGATATGCTGAAAATGGCGTCCAAACTCGATGCTGTTATTCTATGTTCAGGCGACGGTGACTTTGCAGACCTTCTGCACCACACAAAGGCGGAAGGATGCCGGGCCGAAGTTATCTCATTCGGCCGAAGCACTTCGCAGAAATTAATAGATGAAACAGACGACTTCACCGATCTGGACCAGATAAAACAGAAAGTACTATTAAATAAAAAATAAGGAATAGTTATCCAATGGGATAACTATCTAATTACCATAGGGCAACTATGACAGTTCGCACCAGATTTGCACCATCACCTACAGGGAAACCACATATCGGAAATATTCGGACAGCTATTTTCGAATACCTTTATGCCAAGTCCAAAAACGGCGAATTTATTTTGCGCATAGAGGATACGGATCGCGAAAGATTTATTCCGGAAACTATCAAGTACATAGAAGAAAGCCTAAAATGGCTAGGACTTACGTGGGATAATGAAAATATTGTACATCAATCAACACGTCTCGATATTTACAAAAAATATTCGGAAAAACTCCTCGAGGAGGGAAAGGCTTATAAATGTTTCTGTTCAAAAGAAAGGTTAGCTGAGCTTCGAGAAAAACAAACCAAGGAAGGAAAGGCACCGGGATATGACGCTTGCTGCCGAAAGTTAAACCCCGAGGATGTCGAAAAACTAGAAAAGGGAGGAAAAACTAGTGTCTTAAGATTTAAAATTCCGGAAACTCCCAAAAAAGTTATCTGGGAAGATCTGGTTTGGGAAACAGTTTCCATCCGCGCAGATACCCAGGAAGACTTTATAATCATGAAATCAGACGGTTATCCGACCTACAACTTCGCCAATGTTATTGATGATCACGATATGGGAATCAGCCATGTCATAAGGGGTGAGGAATTCATTCCCTCCACACCTAAACATATCCTCTTATATCTGGCTTTCGGTTGGCAGCATCCAAGTTTCGCCCATTTACCTTTAATTATTGGTAAAGACAAGAAAAAACTTTCAAAAAGACACGGCGACACAGATATTTTGGATTATAGGGAAGAAGGTTATCTGGCAGAGTCAATGCTAAACTTTCTCGTTCTACTGGGCTGGAATCTAGGTACAACCCAGGAGCTTTTTAGCTGCAAAGAGCTGATTAAATATTTTGATATAAAAAGGGTAGGGAAAGCGCCGGCCGTGTTCGACCTTGACAGGTTAAATTGGATAAACGGCGAGAAAATCCGAGCCATGAAAGTCGATGATTTAATAAAAGAAGTAGCAAGTTTCAATTCCAACTTTATGAAGAATAAGGATAGAGACCTGCTTCAAAGAGCACTAATCGTAATGCAAACAAGGATGGTAACACTAAAGGATTTTACAGATGGCTCAGGCTTTTTCTTTGAGGATATCAAATATGACCCCAGGCTTTTAATCTTCAAAAAAAGCACTCAAGATGATAGTTTGGGCGGTCTAAAAAATGTTTTGGAACTTTTAGGACAAACCAAAGAAATAAAGAGCCCCAAAGACGCAGACAAGATCATGAAAAAAGCGGTTGCTTCACAGAGTTTATCAAATGGCGATGTTTTCTGGCCAGTGAGAGTCGCGCTATCCGGCCAAGAAAAAAGTCCTTCACCGGGAGAAATCATGTGGGCGCTTGGTCTGGCAAAATCAAAAGAAAGATTAGAAACAGCTGTTAAACTACTGGAAAATCCATGAGTGAAGGGGAAAAATCTGATAAAAAAATTTATACGTTTTTAGCACATGCCGTGACTTACGCCACAACTCCGGCCATCGTCGGCGGGTTTCTGCTTTTTTATACTCTCTATATTTTCAGCCCAAACGAAAAGCTTTTTTTAGAAACGTTCGGAGCTATTTGTTTTTTTTCAATCATCATGCCGGTGCTTTTTACATTTTATTTAATGAGAAAAGAGAAGGTAGGCAACTTTCACATGAAAGAAAGAGAAGAGAGAACCATACCCTTCGCCTTCGCTATGGCAGTATCCGCCATCTCACTCCTCGCCGTAAAACTCTTAGGTACAAACCATGAATTTTTTAGAATAGTCCTCACTTTCTACCTCATGGGACTTGGCTACGTCATCATAAATATTTTAAGGTTTAAACTCAGCGGCCATATCTTTGTTTTCACCGCTTCGCTTCTAATCCTGACATTCTTTGTCGATGTCCGCTTCGTCTTTTTAGCCCCGCTGATAATCCTGATTGGTTGGTCAAGAGGACGATTAAAAGAGCATACATTTGGTGAGGTTGCAGGAAGCTTAGCCTACTCCCTAGTCTCCTTCATTATTTTTTCGTTTTTGTTTCAATAGGTTGAGAATTAAATTATTTAGGGTTAGACAAGGGTTCTTTAACATCAATTGAATTTTTACAATCCCTATAACCAAGTTTCATGTTATCTATTAAAGCTTTTTTGTTATTGTTGAGATTTCTAGCCTGCAATCTTCTACTGGGGGATAGAGTGATAATATTGATGCCTCGAGGCACAGTAAAGACTTTGACTTTCCTCTTTTGCTCCACATAGTTCTTTCTAAAAAGTTTATTTCTAAAGAAAAACCAAACGTGAAATATGGACCCTGCTAAATGATTATCGTTAATTGTGTCTATAACTAAAATATCAGTTGCTCCCATTTCAACAGCTTTCATAACATGGCTACCCACCTCAGCTGACAAAGAAGTATCACAGTATTTTTCTCCTTGAATCATTATTTTTTTATTAAAAATAATAGGTACAGCTTTTGTCGCTCGCAATGCTTCAAAGATGTCATCATGATTATTATTCGAGAAATATTCTATCTTTCCTGTACGCAGATTTGTCGCTGAAATAAGATATTTAATATTTGAAGAAGAAACTTTCCCTACATCTAGGGAAGCCTGTTTTTTAAATACATTATCAATTAAGTAATCGACGTCCATGACCCTCCAGAAACGTATGGGGTTAATAAATTTTCTTGTAGATAAAAGATTTGTCCAGATCTTTGTAATAAGATCGTATTGTCCCGCCACAAAGTAAGCCATCGTGCCTGCGCCTCCGGATCCGGTAATAACAATGTCAGGTTTTGTTAGATGAAACTCCTTTACAAGGGCACTGGTTGCACCCGCCCCATAACTAGAGGACATTCCTCCACCAGATACTACTATTGCAAGTTTTTTCTTAATCATTAATATTTATTCTAGCACTAAAACGCCTTTGCATTTAATTGAAAAATAAGCTCTTAGATGATAAGATATCATAGTTAATTTTAAATTGCTCGGGAGTAGCCAAGTGGTAAGGCAACGGGTTTTGGTCCCGTGATCGCAGGTTCGAGTCCTGCCTCCCGAACCAAAACGAGCGCATGTAGCGCTCGACATGTCTATAGGTAAATACATTCCTCGAGAATATATTTAATGGGTCTTTTTAATTTAAGTCTTGAAGAAATAGATAATTAGTGGTAAAATCCTGGTGGAAATTTAAAGAAGGGTACAAGGCCCTTTTTTGTTTAGAATCTTGAAAGGAGTGTACAGTGGAAGATCTATACCTTGCGAAAGGCATTAATGTGTCTTCGCGCATTATTAATAATGTTGCCTACATCTACCTCGAGGATAGGAACGACCTTATATCCTTGAACGAAACAGGCAGTGAAGTGTGGCGCCTAGTGAATGGCAAGAGAAGGACAAGCGACATAGTCGACCATATCATCAAGTGCTATGATGCAGAGCCATGCGAGGTAAGGGATATTATCTATAGTTTTATCCTTGACCTAATAGGTAAGGGCGCCTTAAAAACGTCTTCTGTCCCGTTTGAAGGAGTGATGGCTTATGGATAACGTCCTGGAGGTTAGAGATTTAACCAGAATGGCGATAAAAGAGGTAATCCCCATCTCTGTTTTGATTGAAGTCTGCCATACATGCAATGAGAACTGTATTCATTGTTATTTGGCAGACCATACGAGGAGGGGCATGACAACTGGGCAGTATGAGATGCTCTTCGATCAGCTCGTTGATGCGGGCACCTTCTTCGTGATTTTGACTGGTGGTGAGCCATTTATGCGACGCGACTTTATGGAGATCGTACGGATGGCGAGGCGCCGCCGCATCTCTGTAACAATCTTCACCAATGGAACCCTCATAACAGAGCAGCTAGCAAGAGAGCTCGCCAGTCTATGGGTCCAAGAGGTTCATATCAGTGTCTATGGAGCTGACGCCTCAATCCACGACGGTATCACAAGGGTTCCAGGATCATTTAAGAAAAGTATGACGGCAGTTGATCTCCTGAAAAAAAACGGCATAACAGTGAGATTCAAATCCCCGCTAATGAGCAGAACTGCAGACGGCATTTCTGAACTGAAGGCGTTGGCTGAAAGCAAGGATGTGGATCTGCAGTTCACGGCCGTGATAACAGCGATGAACGATGGGAATATGGCAACTACGAATCTACGACTGACTGATGCTCAGCTCAAGGACCTCCTACTGGACGAGAAAATTGATAGCCACACATCTCAAGCAATTGAACGCCCGTCAACATGCGACTGTGTACCCTGTGACACCGTATATAATGGTGGGGCCATTGACCCGTTTGGAAATGTCTTTCCATGCAATCAACTTCAGGTGTGTGGAGGGAATGTTCTTGAGCAGTCATTTGGTGACATTTGGTCAAACTCTTTTGCCTTTCGCAATCTGCGAGAGATGAGAGTTGACGGACTGGATGATTGTGATGGATGCAGTCTATTTCTCCAGTGTACACGATGTCCCGGGTTGGCCCTGCTAGAAGACGGGGACATACGAGGTTGCTCATCCGCTGCTAAGAGGATAGCCAAGATTAGAAGATCTCTTGGAACATATCCTTTGCAGAACCATATCTTCAGCAAGATCTGACGAAAAGGGGATATGGAATCTAAGGAAGGGAGGTGATGACGTGAAACCGACAAAGAAGCAATTCGAACCACCCAAGATCAGTACACACTCTAAGGAAGTCCGCCGGCTCAATTCTTGAACGCGTGCGGGCTGCCAGGGCAAGTAGTGCCCCGAAGCTGCCAGGACATGTAATGTCCTGAAACGGAGGCCCCTCCGCGAGGAGGGGCCTTTCTTATATATATAAAACAAAGTAATATATTATTATGAACAAAAAATATTTATATAAACTCAATCAATTTGTTATTGATTATTATAATTCGAGATCTAGCAAACCCCTTTGGGTTGTGTCGGAATTTAGTTGTAGTGAAATGTCTAGGTATATTGGCTATCATGTGCTGAATGATTTACGGTCAGCAAAGGCGTACATTTTGAAGGGCAACATTTCTAAATCTTTATCTCATGATATTTTGTTAATTGAAACAGAAGGAAAATTTACACTAATAGATCCAACAATATGGCAATTTTTCAAGAATAAAAAAAGTATCTTTGTTGATGATTATTGTGACTTAGAATCAGCAGTTGTTGGGGCAAAAAAAGTTTATACAGGTGACTGGAGTATTTCGGAAGAACTAAATAAAGGTACACTCAAAAGAGAGGTACCGGAAATGCTAAATATAATTAACAAAAATATCAAAAACAACGATTAGCAACTCTATCGTCAAATTTGACATGTAAAGATTCATATTAGAATAGTAAATAGTGCTATAGTGTTCTCGAGCGGAGTGCTGAACCAATAAGAGCACCAAAGGTGAGCGTAATACCTATGCCGTTAAGAATTAGAGCCCAACTGTATAGAGTTAACTAGGGTATATTCATACAATATCAGGCGGCTGTGGTGTTACTTCCAGCCAACTTTTTTTAGTAACTCCCTGGAGGGCGGACCAAAACGTTGATATGCGTACTCAGGAAAAAGTTTTGAAAAATTGTTTATCAGAAAATAATCAACCAACCTTTCTTTATCCTCGTGTACAATGTTAAGTTTATTTATTATTGGAATTTCAATTATGCAGTGAACGAATTCATGGACCAGGGTGTTATGAGGATTGTGGACATTGTGAATATTCATGATAATTTTCTGGGGTGGGTTATATGACCCCCCAACCCCATATTGAGTAATTAGTATGTTAATTTCGGTGGGGATATCGCAGTTTAGCCCCTCTAGTCCTTTTAATACAGTGTCTTGATGCTCGTCCCACCAGATTTTGATATCATTAATAAACAGATCAACTGTGGCATGATTCATCTCTTTCGCTATTATCTTTGTTATCTTATTAACATCCGCCATGTCTCGAGTCGTTAAACCATTTGGAATCTTAGGAGCATATCCATGCTCCACATAAAAATCCCTTTTACCTAAAGTGTATATGACCCTGCGGGCTTCATTCTCAATATCATAAGTAAAATCTAATTTTACTTTGCTCATAGTCCCTTCTATGTTTTATCTGTTCCTCACTAAACTATACATCATAGTGCCACATTCGCAAAGTTTGCTCATGTTAAGGTGGCGAAGGTTCTAAGACATTGTCAAACCTCCACTATCTTTCGGTCATGAATCGCTAACTTTACGTTTAGATTTTTAACAAGTTGTATCTTTTCGGAGTCACTGCCTTTCTTGAGCATGTACTGTCTTTTCTTCAAAATATGATGCTAAATTAATGTGACTATTTCTAATGCAGCTTTGAATAGTTTCTCTGGATCTCGTTCATTTTCGTGCAAATTCTGCCCATCAATATTATCATCAGTGATTAAAAAACTAGCAAAACTTATATTACGAAATTGTGCAACTGCAATCAATGACGCCAGCTCCATATCGACAGCTATACAACCATTATTTTTCATAGTCTGCAACTTTCCGACTGTCTCTCTATATACAGCATCAGTTGTCCAGACTTTACCATTTAAAAAATGTACGTCATATTTAGAAAAAAATTTATTCATTACAATTATTGAATTGGCATCTTGAGTGACTTCATCGCTTGGTGGTAAATAATGATAGCTCACGCCTTCTTCTCGGTAAGCTGAAGTAGGAATAATGATTGTATTTTTAGATATTTTTTTATCCATTGCTCCACATGTGCCAAATGCGACAATTTTATTTATTCCACTAGCAATTAACAGCTCCATTTCTACGGCAGACATGGCAGAACCACCAACTCCATCGGCTGATGATACTAGTAATATATTTTCTTTGCCAGCTTTATATATCATAAAATTATCAAATACTCCTTTTTCGTCGTTTTTAACAGGCGACACTTCAATATTGTCTTGTTTTTTTATATAGTCTTCCCACACCTCATCATCAAATATCATTAAGGCCTTTGTTGGATTACCGAATAAATCAAGACTAGTGGGACTGAATAATGCGTTCTTATCAGGATCAAATTTAATCATTTATTCACTTTCCTTTTGAAGTTAAGTTAATAGCTTTAATAAAAAATATTATAACATCTTTTTGCAGTGTCCCAAATGTCAAAAATAGTCTATCACTGTACCAGATTGTGCCATTTTATGGTAATATTGCCCTAAGGTTCTAGGGCGGAAAGCTGAACCAATATGAGCGCCTATTGCGCTCGACGTGCCTAGTAGATTAATAAGATCAGAACCAACTGATCGACCTACTATGATATGGTGAATTGATTCCTTCCCGCTTAGGGTAAAATTAAAAATGAGTTATCCAAAAATAAAATTTGCAATTAACAAATCCTTAGATAAAAGGATGACTTATGAATTCCTGAAGGATGGGACCAAGGCTGGGCTTAACTTTGCTGAAGGTGTTCTTAAAATACACCCTGATCTTAAAATAGCTCAGCGACTTCAAGGCAAAGAAAAAATATCTGCAATAAATAAATATGTCGATAAATACTATGATGAAAACAGCAATTCATTGCTTCTGGCGAAAAGCACATTTCAAAAAGAGTGGGATGTTTATGAGAAAAATTTTTTTCAAGCAGCCGAGGGGGTATTTGGTAGAATCTCTTGGCCCAAAGGACAGTATAAGGGTTTCATTTCTATAATACCCTCGGGTCCTAGATTTATAGGTACTAAAACGTGGCAGACACCCTATCTGACTCCTCAATATTTTAAGGCTCAGGTAATACATGAGGTTCTGCATTTCCAGTTTTTTAACTTAGTCAATAAACTAAAAATTTCGGATCAGCTGACCGAAGATCAACTTTGGCATTTATCTGAAATCTTTAATGATATTGTCCAGAGAGAACCTGAATTCGAAAAAATCCAAGGCTACAAAAAAAATATTGGATATCCCGACCACATTTCTATTCATAAAAAATACTTATCTATCTGGCAAAGATCAAAAAATGCCAAGTTATTCATCCTTAATGCAATGAAAGAGATAAGAAAAGATTTTTAAGATATTCCGTTCACATAAATTTCATCCAGTTACAAACTTCATGATTAACTAATTAGGGCAAAACGACCTCGATGATGCAAAAATCAAATTATCATTTTATCGGAATAGGGGGGATTGGGATGAGCGCGCTGGCTCAAATACTTTTGGAACGAGGATACAAGGTTAGCGGTTCGGACTTGGTCGAAAACCCTATTACTAAAAATCTGCAGAACATGGGAGCTCGGATTTACTTCGGCCACAACGAAAAAAATATTTCTAAAGATACAGATTTAGTGATTGTAAGCGCGGCGATTACAGAAAAAAATCCGGAAATAAAAGCCGCAAAAAAACTAGGAATTCCTATCATTACCCGCGGCGAACTGCTAGGGAAACTCATGGATGAAAAAGTAGGAATTGCCGTCACAGGCACACATGGTAAAACTACCACTTCAAGCCTGCTGGCAGAAATATTTGAACATGCAAAACTCGACCCGACTATTGCCATTGGCGGAGAAGTGGGAAATATCGGCGGAAACGCTAAAAGCGGGAAAGGGAAGTACTTTATCGCCGAAACTTGCGAGTACAAAAGATTTTTTGCTGATATCAGCCCGCACATCGCTATTATTACAAATATCGAGGAAGACCATCTCGACTATTATAAAGACTTGGATGATATCAAGAGAGCTTTTTCGGATTTTACAAAAAATATAAAAAAAGACGGTTTTCTTCTGGCCTGTTTTGATGATGATAATACGCGAGAAATCGCCGAAGATTTTGATGGAAAGGTGATTTCCTACGGCATCTCTAAAGAAGGCTTAAATTATCAATCTTGCAATATTAAGGTTGAAGACCATCTGCAAAAGTTCAGTGTCTCAAAAAACGGATCGGATCTGGGAGAATTCGAACTAAGAGTACCAGGCATCCACAGTATTTTAAATGCCACAGCGGCCATCGCAGTATCTCTGGAATGCGGCATCAAACTTGGGATCATTAAAGAAAGTATTGCAAACTTTAACGGTGCGGTTCGAAGGATGCAAGTCAAAGGAGAGTTTGAAGGAATAACGGTAATCGATGACTATGCTCATCATCCGACAGAAATAAATGCCACTTTGCAAGCACTCAAAAGTTTTTATCCGAAAAGAAAAATATGGTGTATTTTCCAGCCGCATCAGCACTCAAGAACCAGAATGCTCCTGGATAGCTTTGTCAGCTCTCTACACCTGGCAGATGAAATTATTATCCCGAAAATCTATCCGATCCGTGATACGCCGGAAGATATCGCAAGCGTTTCAGGGGACAACGTAGTGAAACTTCTAAAGATGCAAGGCAAGTCCGCAAAATATATTCCTGACTTTAAAGATACGGTCAAGGAACTCAGAGCCAATGCTAAAGAAGGTGATATTATCCTTACAATGGGTGCTGGTCCTGTCAATAAAATCGGGGAAATGTATTTGAATATCAAGTAATCCACATTTTATCCACAATAAAGATATTGACATGACTTTTCTTTACCTATAATATTTTTATAACGTTCCTTTTTGAGAGGGACAGGAACGACAGAGGTCTGTGGATAAATAATTATATATGTGTATCCTTTCAGACAACTGAAAAAATTAACTCTCAATCACCCCCAAACAAAAAACGCTCGTAAGAGTGTTTTTTGTATTTTATGTTATACTTTTTTTATGGTAATTAAAGATGAGCTTTATGGAGAAGTTGAGGTAAGTAATCCTGTTCTTTTAGAACTCATAGGTTCAGACTCACTGAAAAGACTAAAGGAGATTTCTCAATATGGAGTCCCTGACCAATACTACTTTAAGAAAAATTTTAATCGGTTTGATCACAGTATAGGAGTAATGCTGCTTCTAAAATCGTTGGGTGCTTCTTTGGAAGAACAAGTTGCAGGGCTTCTTCATGATGTAAGTGTCACATCTTTCTCTCATATTGCAGATTGGGTTCTTTCTGAAGGCCATTTGGGTCAAGAAGATTATCACGATTCAATCCACGAAACTTTTGTTAGTAAAACAGATATACCGGGCATTCTAAAGAAGTATAAATTTTCGACCGAAAGAATACTTGATGATAAAAACTTCCTCCTCCTTGAAAATAATTTGCCCTATATCTGCGCCGATAGAGTTGATTACGCTTTAAGAGAGATTTTTTATACTTATGATCCAGAAATAGTTAAAGAATGTTTATCAGCACTGACTGTCAATAAAAACATACTTGTTTTTTGTGAACTCTCGGCTGCCGGTTTATTTGCAAATAAGTTTTTAGATCTCCAAATCACCCACTGGGGATCGGAAGAAGCTGTGAAAAGATATTTTTTCTTCTCAAATGCTCTAAAGAGGGGGATTAAATTAAATATCCTATCTCCCGGCGATTTCTGGAAAAGTGAAAAAGAAATCTTACAAATCATAGAAACTAACAAAGACCAACAAATTAAAGAAATTTTAAAATCTTTGTCAAATGATGATATGCCGACAGTGGGAGAGAAAGTATATAAAAAGTTTAGATATGTTGATCCTTTTGTTTCTACGGGTCAAGGTTTAAAAAGAGTGAGCTCATTGGATAAAAAATTTGCAAAAAGGCTAGAATATGAAAGATCATCTAATCTCAAAGGGATATTAGTATAAATTGGAAAAGATCAGAGACATTCTGCACGAAACATTCATCCCAAGCAGCCGGAACGACCACCGTCCGCATGCATTTCGGCACTTTATGCTCTCAATATATTCTTTGGCGCTTTTGGCATCGCAGTTCAGCTTCGGTATGATACAGTTTTCACCGGTTGCCGCAAATCCGACACAAATGCAGAAACAGATATATACAGAAATCAACAGTCAAAGGCACCTTAATGGAGAAGAAAATTTAAAAGAGAACATCTTACTCGATAACGCTGCAAAAGCCAAACTAAAAGATATGTTTAGTAAAAACTATTGGGACCATACTTCGCCGTCCGGAGAAAAGGCCTGGGACTTTATTAACCAAACCGGCTATTCGTATAAAGCGGCCGGAGAAAACCTGGCAAAAGGATTCTTTACAACAGATCCGATGATTAAAGCATGGATGGCCAGCCCATCTCATAAGAAAAATATTTTAGATCAAGAATTCACTGAGACCGGTATAGCAGTGGGTAATGGATCCATAAATGGCAGGGAGACAACGATAGCCGTCCAGCTCTTCGGCGCTCCCGCGCCGGTAATGGCAAGAAATCAGGCACTAGTTGCCGGAGAAAAATCCGATTCTCTAAACTTTGGTCTTTCAAATCCGGCTGCACCGGGTAGAATACCATTTTTCACTCTATATCTCATAATCTTCACACTTATTATTTTCGACGGGATAATGATCCGAATCAATAAATCTCAAAAGAACAAAAAACACATGCTGGCCTTTAGAACATCCCTCGGAATTAATGTTTTAGTATTAGCTGTTTTGTGCCTCAATATAACCCAAATTTGGTAAAGCTAATCTTGCCATAACAATGAATTTAGAATAAAATAAATCGGTAACTAAATATTTGAAGAAAGGTTTTGCATGTACGATCTTATTATTCTTGGCACGGGTCCGTCCGGGCTGTCGGCTGCTGTCTATGCGGCCAGATACAAAATGAATTTTTTATGTATAGGCGCGATTCCCGGAGGAACTATCACCCAAGCTCATCAGATAGAAAATTATCCCGGCATAGAAAGTGTTACCGGCATAGAGCTGGGAAAGAGAATGGAGGAACATGCCAAAAAGCTTGGGGCCGAAATAGTGGCTGATTCCATTAAAAAAATTGAGAAAAAAGACGACCATTTTATCCTGCACGGAAATA
Organism: bacterium; assembly: GCA_021790235.1. Lineage (GTDB taxonomy): Bacteria > Patescibacteriota > CPR2 > UBA1875 > JAJYID01 > JAJYID01. The sequence goes on from JAJYID010000002.1 coordinate 47,461, forward strand.
AAGAATACGAAGCTAAGCGAATTCTGCTGGCAATCGGAGCAGAGAGAGCAAAGCTGAAAATCAAAGGAGAGGAAGAATTCTTAGGCAAAGGAGTCTCATATTGCGCCACTTGCGACGGGCCGTTTTTCAAAGACAAAATCGTATGTGTGGTTGGCGGCGGGAATGCGGCTGTCACAAGCGCGCTATACATGGCGGAACTGTCTAAAAAAGTTTATTTAATATATCGAGGTGAAGAACTGAAAGCAGAACCAGCTTGGATTGAACAACTTAAAAACCAGAAAAATGCTGAAATTATTTACAATTCTAATGTCACCGAGATACAAGGTAAAGAAAGAGTCGATAAAGTAATTTTAGATACTAACAGAGAGATAGAACTGGATGGAATATTCATAGAAATCGGATCCACACCAAGTAAAGCTCTAGTTGCAAACCTAGGCCTTAAAACAGATGAGCGCGGTTATATCAAGGTTGACTCTGAAATGAAAACAGATGCTGAAGGCATCTGGGCAGCCGGAGATGTCGCCTACGATCATTTTAAACTGCGACAAGCGGTTACAGCTGCTGCAGAGGGTGCTCTGGCCATTTACAGTGCTTATTTAGACACTAAAAAATAAAAAAATATTTTACCTACACAATAGGATAAATCATTCAACTAAGTATAGTCTGTGCTTGTTTTTCCACATTTTGTTCTTGACAAAGCTTTTTCGCTCGTTCAGGATAGCATTAAAGTAAAAAACATTAGTGGAAAGGAGGTGATAATTATGGCAGATGCAACAATGGGTTACTGTGTAAAATGCAAAGAGAAAAGAGAAATGCAAGATGCACAAGAAGTTACCATGAAAAACGGCCGAAAAGCTATGAAAGGTAAATGCGGCGTTTGTGGTACAGGAATGTACAAGATTTTGGGTAAAGCTTAGGCTTAATTTTTTGAGAACTTTAAGAGCCTGCTCAGGGTTTCATATTGAGTTAGAATATATGGAGCTGTGAACAGGCTCTTAGTTCAGGTATTTTTAAATAGTTTTATTTTTATGTTAAAATACACATATGAAAAATACAGAAACCAAAGAATCTTCAACAGAAGATGATAGAGTTAATGAAGTTGATACTGGTAAACAAAAAATTGATGGAACTTTCGAGAATATTATAGCTAAAATAGACGCTAACCCCTATATGCAGAAAGAAGATAGTGAAACCCCTCCCCCAATTCAACCAAGTACGATTTTCGATGCCAGAAAAGAACTGAGAGATATTTTAAAAGCATCAGGTAAAGAAAGGCGAGTACTTCTCAAAGTCTTCAAGGAGAGGCTTGCATATCAGAAAAAAGGCATTGCAAAGATACAGGATAACCTAGTGGATATTGCATACAAAAACCCTGATCTTCCAGATGGTTTTCTGATAGAAAAGGCTGAGGAAATGATGGATAAGTATGGCTTCACCGAAGAACAGAGAAGGTATGTGGGTATAGTGACTAGAAACTTTGAGATAATCAGAGGTTATATCAGCGAAATCAAGGAAGAGTGCCCAGATCCTAAAAGTTTATTTGAACAAATCTTCCACCAAATACCTAAAAAAGATATAAGATTGGTAAAAAGTCCTGTATCATTCTACTTTCAACTTAGCACTATTGATTTTTTACAGATTTTTGAGGGTAAAACGGATTTCAAAACATTACCGGTGGCAGTAACCTCTCAAACTACTTTAGTTACTATGCGCAGAGGTAAAATAAAAGAGATTAATTTGCCATTCATATTAGAAAGAATGGATCACCAATATAAAGATAGAGCAAAATTAGCTGGAAAAGACATTAATTGTCATTATGGGGTAATTACTGATAAATCTAACACTAAACTACATGAAGAACAACATGTCATATACAAATTACTGCAAATTGATAAGCTTATAGATCACACTTACTATAAGAACAAGCCAAATTTATTAAAAAATGGCAATACCGAAGTAGATTTAACAAAAATCAATGACAAAAAATATTTTGAAACCCTTCTTGCGCAAGAAAGACAAAAAGTAGAAGAAAAGGTGAAAAACGAGCTTCTAGCATTCATAAAAGGAGGCAGTACAACTTTCTTTTATGAACACATACTTATGCAAAATCCATCAGGGTGCTTATATAACTTCGCGTCAGCAAAGCTTACAAATGCCATTATGCATTTGCATGAAGGGGAGTTCTCAGAAGCCATGGATAAAAGAATGAACTCTTTTAGAGAGATAAATCACAATATCCGAGAGGCAAGGGTGGCTTTCCAAAATCTTTGCCGGGAAGGATATTCTGAGAAACAAGCTATTACTATCCTAACCACCGAGCCGCTCTCAAAGTGGCCAAAGGCCGTAAAAAGATTAAAGGAAGCAAAACAAACCCTTTGAGACATTAAGAACATTCAAAGTTCTTGGGCCGATTCCCAACAGTTCAATCTTTTTATACTAAATATTCAAAACCTTGCCGAGTTTTTTCAATATTAAACCAACTGTAAAGTAGATCAACTAGTGACTACATTAAAATTCATTATTAATTGAGACCGCGGTGTTTGCGGTGAAAGAATATACAAAACTTAAAGCAAATAATATTTGAGGACTTTTTGGGCTCTCATTTTTAAGATAAACAATCCGACATTTCGCCGGGTTGTTTATTTGTTGAAGAAAAAGCTAAATTTTGCTATAATTTTCTAGTCTGCCGCGTTCGTCTAGTGGCCTAGGATACCTGGTTCTCATCCAGGAGACCACGGGTTCGAATCCCGTACGCGGTACCATATAAAAATTCCATACGGAATTTTTTTGTTTTTCTTAACACCATAATATTTATGCTTTAAATTATTGCTATAAAAACAAAAATAAAGGATGAATAAAAAATGGTAGATTCAATCTTTAGAGACGAAAATAACCAAGACCAGCAAGTAAATCCGGACCAAATGCCGACAAGTCAAGTTCCTCAGCCTGCAAAAAACATAAGTTTCTGATGCCGCTTTTGACAATCTTGGCGGTTATTTTAGTAGCCGGTGGAGTTGGATTTGGTGTCTGGTATTGGCAAAATGGAGAACTAAACAAACAGAGGTCCAACAATGACACCCGAATTGCTGCGCTACAAAAACAGATTGGCACAAAACCCTCAACAAGTGCACCAAAAGAGCAAACAAATCCTTCAAATGACATTTGGCTGAAAAAGGTTAAAGAACTAAAGGTTAGAAATATTGCACTAGCAAATAACAATCAAATTGATGTTTTGCAAGACCCATCCAATAGCAATATCTTTTACTATACTGAATGGGGAGCCACCGTAGACCAGGGCAAACAAGGACCAAATGCAATTTATAGATTCGATGTATCTAAGGCTAAAAACTTCGCAGAAGACGATTATGCATCTTTTTCATTAGCTCAAGGAGATCTCATTTACCAAAGAGATGCAGTTGGGCTTAAACAAAAAAATTCATTATTGAAACTAGTTGGTTTTGATGGAAGAAAACTTGTTTTCTTTGAAATGAATGCCGGTCGGTTTCACATTGGATGCCCTATTTGAATACGACTTAACGATTGAAGCAGAAGAAATAATCCCCGTTGTTCACTTTCTCCTTGGAACAGAAGGAACTAAGAAACCAGATATTAAATACCTTTACGCCCACACTCAGGCATATTCGCAATGCGAAAAATACATCAGAAAGAATCTGCCAAATGCAGAGGTCCTAGAGACAACCTCAAATGGGGAGTCGGCAAGGCTCGCATCTGCCAAGGGACGGACCCTTGGCAAGCAAGGATACGCCGCAATAGCCCCGGAAATTGCTGCAGAAATTTATAATTTAGAAATTTTGCAAAAATCGATTCAGGACAGTAAAGATAATGTCACAAAATTCATTGTAATTTCAAAGCACGAGACAAAATTCTCCGGATACGACCGAACCTCGATCACTGTTTATCCACAAACAGATAAGCCCGGACTTTTGTATGAAATTCTTGGTTATTTCAAAAGCGAAAACCTAAACTTGTCTAAAGTTGAGTCGCGCCCAAGCAAAGGAAAACTCGGAGATTACATTTTCTACATCGACTTCAATGGCCACACAAGCGAAAAACCTGCGCAAAATGCTATAAGCGCGCTCGAAAAAGTTGCTTTTGTCAAAACCCTCGGCAGCTACAAGCGGAAATATTAATTTTGACTAAAGCGCTTATTTTATAGATAATAGAATCCATGAAGAGAAAGCTTATCATTGGGGGTTTGATTTTGGCCGTTTTTTTTGCACTTTCGATTTTTCTAGGTAACAAGAGCAACACTGCGGCAGATCAGGAGGGCAAGGCTAATCTAAAAATCGCCGCGCAAAAGGCAGCCAACGAGAAAAAAGAGATAGCTCAGTACAAGAAAAAATATTCTCTAAATGAAGATAACGTTTATTACAATGATTTTATGATCCAAGCCAAAGAGGGAATAGTGGTTGACGCTGAAAATGGCAAAGTGATTTACGAAAAAGATGCTCATACACCGCTTCCTCCGGCTTCGATTACAAAAATCTTGACCGGTACTATCGCCCTTGAAACTTATAATATGAATCAAAAATTGACTGTATCTCAGCACGCTGCCGATATGGAAGCCTACAATATGTCAACTCGCGCAGGCGAAAAACTGAAAGTTGAAGACATAATGCACGGACTTTTTATGATCTCGGCAAACGATGCCGCAATGATTTTGGCTGAAGGAATTGATGGTAATGAAAAAACGTTCATGAATCTAATGGATGAAAAAATTAGATTGCTTGGCCTCAAAAACACAACCTTTAAAAATCCAAGCGGGCTCGATGAAGACGGCCATGTTTCAAGCGCTTATGATATTTCCAAGATTACATATTACGCCTTGAAGGCACATCCGGAAATTTTAAAGTATATGGGAGACACTCAACCATATTCAATCGCCAAAACAGATGAAAACGACGCACACTACTGGCCCGGACACGTCTCGCTTACAATGAGAACTTATCCGGAAATGCTGGGGGCTAAGACAGGTTTTACCGATAATGCCAGAAATACATTCATCGGTGTGGCTCAGAAAAACGGGCACAAGTTTATATTCGTCTTCATGGGTTCAGATCGTGGTAATGAAGATGCCCATACTCTCTTAAACTACGGCCTAAGTAAAATATAGAGAAATTTTCAATAGCCTATTGCCATAATGTAAATTAAAAATTGATAATTGAAAATTAACTGTCGTTTGCCAAAAAACCATCGGCAAGTGTATAATTGTTTATGTAAGTTGAGTTATTATCATTGAGCTTAAACTGGAGGGTATATAGAGCTTATTAGCTTGGGCGATATAGAAAACCGAGATAAACTTGCTAATATCAGCAAATATTTTTCTTATTTTATATTTGTTCTCAACCTAATTATTGTTTTATTTTTTTTAATTTTGTTTTTTTTGACCAAGAGGAGCGCGACCTCAAATATCCTCATCCAAATTATTGCAGGGGTTGCATCCTTTGGAATTCTTGTTTTCTTTATATCATTAGCACTCTCTATCAATAAAAAGGAGCCTAAGTCAAACTTTATAATGCAAGCTTCTTTTGTTTTCATTTATTTTATTGCCCTTCTAGAGTTAACCGGCGGGGTAAAAAGCATCTTTTTCCCCTTTGCATACTTGCTTTTGATACTGACAGCATTTTATTCTTTGATTGTAATTCTATTTGTGGGGTTTGTGCTGTTTTTGTATGTTGTATACCACGGATTAATTTGGGACGGCAGTTTGCAATCTTTTATTTCTTCAAATATTTCAAATCTCTTAGCTCTTATCACTATTGGAGGTTTTTCAACTTTCATAGGAATTAAATATAGAGAAAGTATTAAAGGAAAATTAAGCCTCGAAGAATTTTCTAAGGACTTTTCAATTGATAGATCAAAAGATGAGGCTATTTTCGCCAACATTGGTGACGGTATATATGCAGTAAATACAAAAAGAGAAATGATACTTTTTAACCAAAGCGCGGAAAATATCACAGGCTGGAAATCGAAAGACACTTTAGGGCTTTCATGCAAGGAAATTATGAATTTTAAAAATGAACAGAGTGTAAGCGTATGTGATAAAGATTGTCCGGCGCTCGCAGTTTGGAATACAGGAGAAAATATCACAAGAGATGACCTCTGTTTTTTTGGCAGAGATAAGAGAGACACCCGCCTCGAAGGAACTTACGCACCTATAAAAGACAAGGATGGCAAAGTTACAGGAGCTGTCTGTGTTTTTCGCGATATTACTAAAAAGAAAGAAGTTGAGAGAATGAGATCGGAATTTGTTTCTACCGCTTCCCACGAACTTCGCACACCCATTACAGCAATATCTGGTTATGTAGAGTTAGCTATGAACGACAAAGTTTGTAAAGTCGATGATAAAGCCAAAGAATATCTAACAAAAGCATTTAAAACTACCACATCTATGTCTGAACTCATTAAAAATCTCTTAGTTGTTACAAAAATAGAAGACAGAAAGATTGAGTACCACATCACAAATTTTCCTGTGAAAGATCTGGCAGATGAGGTTATAGAAGTTTTTTCTGGAAAAGCCAAAGAAAAAAATGTCGAGTTGAGGTTCGATTCAAACCTAAACCTCACTGTAAAAGGCAAAGTCATCGGACGATCTTTAAATGTAAGGGCTGACAGAGAACAAATCAGAGAAGTACTAAATAATCTAGTGGAGAATGCTATTAAATTTACATCGAATGGAGAAATCACTGTTTCAATAAGTTATGATAATGACTTCGCTACAGTGTGTGTCAAAGACAGCGGAGTCGGTATACCAGAGTCTGGCCAGAAACATCTTTTTGAGAAATTTTATCAAGTGGATAACTCAGCTACGAGAGAAGTTGGAGGTACAGGACTTGGCTTATATATCACAAGATCAATTATTGAAGCATTTGGAGGCAGAATTTGGGTAGAGAGTATAGAAGGCCAAGGCAGCCAGTTTTTCTTTACTATCCCAAGAGCTCTCGAGTAAGTCTTGCATTATAAACAGTTTTTAAATAATATTGTTTTTAAGAGAAAATAATGATGACAAAAGTATTATTAGTTGAGGATGATATAGCCCTTAGAGAAATTTATTCAGCCAGGTTTACAGCTGAAAACTTTGAAGTAATAACGGCTGATGATGGAGAACAGGCACTTTCTCAAGCTATAAAAGAAAGGCCCGATATTATTATTCTTGATATCATGATGCCAAAAATCTCAGGCTTTGACGTTCTGGATATCCTAAGATCCACACCGGAAACGAAAAATGTAAAGGTTATCGTTATGAGCGCTTTGTCACAGGAATCAGATATTCAGAAAGGAAAGCAGCTCGGCGCCGATGCCTATCTGGTAAAATCTCAAACTACCCTGTCTGATGTGGTTAATAAGGTCCAAGAAATCCTTGCAAAACCGCCAAGGGGAGCAAGCGCGTAAATTTTCTACTAAACCGAAATTCGAAAGATCCCCTGTCGAGGGTTTTTTATTAGCCAATTTAAGTAAAGATGGTATAATTTTCAAAGCAAGGAAAACATGAAAAGAGTCTTAAGTTCTGAGATAAATAAAAATATCGGAAAGGAAATCCTGCTTGAGGGCTGGATCCACAAACTTCGAAAGCTTGGCGGAATAAGCTTTATAGTCCTCCGCGATCGAGCCGGACTGGCTCAAGCTGTAATTGACGGGGCAAAAGAAAACGATAAGCTAAAGGAGTTGACTACCGAAACGGTTGTGAAAATTACCGGTAAAGTCGTTAAAGAAGAAAGAGCCCCACATGGTGCCGAACTGCATGATGCAAAGATTGAAATTCTCTCACCAGTCAAGGAAGATATCCCGATTGCAATTAACAAGAAGGAGATGAATGTCAATCTGGATACTTTGCTCGACAATAGACCCATTACACTCAGAAACCCCAAACAAAGGGCGATTTTCAAGGTTCAAAGAGAAATCCTCGATGCATTTCGTTCCTTTTTTGAAGAACATGAATTCACAGAAGTAAATACACCAAAAATTGTCCGTTCAGGCGCTGAGACGGGCGGAGCCGAAATGTTTGAGGTCAAGTATTTCAAGAGGAAAGCCTTGCTTGCCCAAAGTCCACAACTGTATAAACAAATTATGGCCGGCGTTTACGAGAGGGTTTTCGAGACAGCCTACGTTTACCGCGCAGAACCCCATGCCACCTCAAGGCATATAAACGAATACATGAGCTTGGACATGGAAATGGCCTTTATCAACAGTTGGGAAGACCTAATAGACATACACCAGGATTTGGTAAAATATATGATTGAGTGGCTCGAAAAAAAATCAAAAGAAGATTTTAAGCTGCTCGGCGCTACCATTCCCAAGTATGTCAAAATTCCACAGCTGAAATTGAGAGAAGCCCAGGAAATTCTCAAAAAAGAGTATGGAGAGAAATGTATCGGAGACCCAGACCTCGAACCGAAACATGAGAGACAAATTTGTGAATATACTGCAAAAAAATACGGCAGCGACTTTGTGTTTATCACCCATTATGCAAGCAAAAAGAGACCATTTTATACAATGGATGATCCTCAAAACCCGGAAGAAACACTTAGTTTTGATGTTCTTTTCAGGGGAGTTGAGATCACGACCGGTGGGCAAAGAATGCATCTATATGCAGATTATCAAAGCAAAATGAAAAAACGAGGAATGAGTGAGGAAGGTTTCGAAGATTATCTTTCAATCTTCAAGTACGGCATGCCCCCGCATGGCGGATTTTGCCACGGCCTGGAACGATTGACTATGAAATTTTTGAATTTGAGCAATATAAAAGAAGCCAGCCTTTTCCCGCGCGACATTAACCGCCTGAGGCCATAAATGCTAGCCGTGAGGGATAAAACATTTGAGGGACCGCTTGATCTTCTTTTAAGTTTAATTGAAAAGGAAAAGCTTGATATTTCAAAAATTTCTTTGGCAAAGATAACGAACGATTATCTTGATAAGATTCAGAAAATGAATATCTCCTCCGAGAAGTTGGCTGAATTCCTAGTTGTTGCATCCAAGCTTTTGTATCTAAAAAGCCAGGCTGTCCTGCCACCCCTATCACCCGAGGAAGAAGAAGTCGAAGATCTGGAAACACAGCTTAAAGAATACAAAAAATTCAAGGGGCTTTCTCTAAAGTTTGCGGAAATCATCGATCAAAACCAGCGCTCCTTCGAACCGGGTGTCAGAAATTTTCAAACAGACTTATTTCTGCCTCCAGTCGGTATAGATCTCACATATTTAATGAATGTTTTAAATGACATTTTGAAACGCATGCCAAAGGAAGAAAAAAAAGAGGAGAGAAAAGTGGAGGTCAAGGTCACGCTTGAGGAAAAGCTAGAACAGCTGCAAACCCTAATTAAGAAGAATAAAAAGTTTTCATTCCATTCCATCGTCAAGGAATCAAGGAGCAGGGGGGAAGTAATAGTGACTTTTTTGGCATTGCTTGAAATGATAAAAAGAAAAACCGTCAAAGTCCACCAGACGAAAAATTTTGGCGATTTAACCGTACAGGGAATATAAAATGACTACTTTTAATGCCACTTGCTATGCTCTAATGTTTTTGCAAAAAGGAATTTATAAAGAAAGGGTAGTGGAATGCCAAAAAGCAACCTAAAATCACAAATCGAAAGTCTGCTGCTTGCCTCCGGAAAGCCCATTTCATTGAAGGAAATGGCGCGCATCATCGGACAGAACATGGTGGACATTCAAAAAGAGATTAATTCTTTGACTCAAGAATATAGGGAGCGGGGGCTTCGCATCATTAAACAGGGCGAGAGCTACTTTATGGTAACGGCCAGAGAAAACGCGGAAACAGTCGCAAAATTTCTAAATGAGGAGCTGCGCTACGAGCTTTCACCAGCGGCACTCGAAGTGCTGGCAATTGTTGTCTATAAACAGCCGATTACCAGAGCAGAAATAGAAGACATACGCGGCGCCGACTCGTCAAAGTCGCTCAGAACTCTTATGATGCGAGGATTAATTTGTGAAACGGGACGAAAAGAAGCTCCAGGCCGGCCAATCCTCTACGGCACAACAGTGAAGATGATGGCATATTTAGGAATAGAGAATGAAAAACAACTGCCGAGATTAGAAGAGCTCCAATCAGCTTAATGAGAATTAACCAATATATCTCAAGAAGTACAGGATATTCCCGCCGCAAGGCCGAAGAGTTAATTTTGGCTGAAAAAGTTAAAGTAAATGACGAAATAGTTCGTGATCTGTCTACACAAATTCAAAGTTCAGATAAAGTATATTTGAATGGTAAACTAATCAAGCCACAGAAATTTGTTTACTATGCGCTCAATAAACCGGTCGGTTATACCACAACCATCGCTGACCCTCACGCAGAAAAGCTAATTACAGAGCTTGTACCGAAGGATCCGCCCGTTTTTCCGGTCGGCCGTCTAGACAAGGAAACCTCTGGCTTAATTTTTATCACAAATGACGGCGATTTCGCCCAGAAAATGACCCATCCAAAGTACGAGAAAGAAAAAGAATATATCGTCGAAACTAATAATAAATTATCAGATGAATCTTTAAATAAATTACGAAACGGAATTATACTAAAGGACGGCATGACCGCACCTGCCAAGGTTCGGAACCTTGGCAGTAAAAAATATTCGATCATTATTCACGAGGGCCGAAACCGCCAAATCCGTCGTATGATCGAAGCCGCCGGAGCAAAAGTGGTCAGTTTGAAAAGAATTAGAATTGGAGACTTTGAACTGGAAGATTTGAAGGAAGGAAAATATAAGAAATTTGATAAAATAGAACTATGAAAACTTTGATAATAGCCGCTCTGATATTCTTAGACCTAATCCCACATAGTATTCCTTATGTATCAGATATTCGAAAAGGTCTCGAAAATAAGGTTAGGGTGGAAACGCATCAGGTTACAGACAAGACCAATAAACCACCTAATTTCTCACCCTTGCCTTATCAAAACAATAAATACTACACCCTGACCGCAAACGCCAAGGCATATATGGCAATTGATATGGGAACGGGAGAGACTTTGTTGCAAAAAAATCAGGGCCAAAAACTTGAGATCGCCAGCCTAACGAAGTTAATGACAGCGCGGTTGCTTTTGCAAGATGGGGATTTAAACAAAACTGTCATGGTTAAGGCAAGGGACTTAAATAAAGTGCCGGCCGAGGAGGCCAGAATGTGGCTAGCCGTAGGCGACAAAGTCACATACAACACTCTGCTCCACGGCCTTTTAATAAATTCCGGCGCCGATGCTGCCGTAACAATTGCCGACAACCTATATCCGGGTGGTTACAGCGAATTTATTGCTAAAATGAATAATGAGGCGCAAAGTATGAAACTGGATAGCACTCACTATGATAATCCCGTGGGATGGGACAGTACACAAAATTATTCTACCGCTCAAGACCTAGAAATCCTGGCAAGAACATTGCTTCAAAACGGCACTTTCAACAAAGTCGTTGGTACAAAAAGCGAAACCGTATATTCCGAGAACGGCAGGCCATATAATCTGCAAAATACCAATGAACTCCTTGGCATCGACAATATTTTTGGCGTCAAAACCGGCTTTACAAATAGCGCGGGTGAGTGTCTTATCACCGCCGGCAAAGTCAAAGGACAGGACGTTTTGACGATTGTACTAGATACAGGAGATAGGTTCGGGCAGACAAAAAATCTTCTTTCTTGGGCAGATTTGGTGTACAATTGGTAATCACGGATCAAATTCTAAGCACTAAATCCTAAATCCGAAACAAATTCAAATAACCTAAACAAGTGTTTAGAAAAGAAGATATTGTTTAGACTTTAGATATTAGAATTTTGAATTTAAAGTCAGCAAATCACATAGGTTCCCGCCTTTGTGGGAATAATAGGAGAAAAACCAATGTTCAAGGTTGCCTTGGTCGGACGGCCGAATGTCGGCAAAAGTTCGATATACAACCGAATTATAGGTAAAAAACAAGCCATTACCACTGATGTTCCCGGTACCACGCGTGACTGGAATGAGGAAATCGTTGAGCTGGAAGGTGGGGTTTTTGATCTTGCCGACACTGCAGGCATAGAAAAGCATGCCAAAGAAGAGTTAAAAAAGAAAGTTAAAGACCAATTTGACCAAAACATCGAATCGGTTGATTTAATATTTTTTGTCGTCGATGCTTCAACTGGAATTACTTCGGAAGATCAAAGCATTACCGATTATTTAAGAAAGTTGAAAAAAGAAGTTTCGCTAGTCGTAAATAAAACCGATTTAGCCAAAAGCCAATCCGAGATAACAGAGTTTTATAAACTTGGTTTTGGCAAGCCAGTGCAAGTTTCAGCCAAAAGAAAAACAGGTACTAATCAGATTATTAAAGCTATGAAAGAATTTGCTAGCGAGACTAACAAGGTTCAACCGCACACAGGGCTGAACCTTACAAAGCAAAAAGTGCCTGCAATTCAGGTTTCTATCCTTGGGCGGCCAAATGCCGGAAAGTCTTCCTTCCTAAACAAACTGATTAATGAGGAAAAGTTTATCGTCAGTGAAGTTCCCGGCACCACACGAGATGTGAACTCGACTGAAGTTGCATACAAAAATTATGAAATAATCTTTCTGGATACGGCCGGCCTGAGACGCCGAGGTAAAATAGGAAAGATGCCGGGTAAAAATCGTGAAGGAATAGTTGAAAAATTCTCGGCCGATAGAACAAAGGGAGCTTTGGAAGAATCAGATATCGCTATTTTAATCATTGATGCCACCGACGGCATCACTTCGCAAGACATGCACGTGGCCGGTTTTATAAAGGATGCAGGCAAAGGAGTGATTATTGTAGTAAATAAGTGGGATTTAGCCGACAAAGGCTTCCAACATAGTTTTGACGAAGTTGAAAGCTTTACCCGGCTGGCTCGGTATAAATTTGAATTTTTGCCATACGCTCCTTTAATCTTTGTTTCATCTCAAACGGGCAAGAATGTGCAAAAAGTTTTAGATTTGATATTAGAAATTAAGGAAAAGAGAGAACAGAGAATTCCAACAGCAGAGTTGAATAATTTCTTAACTAAAATTTTATATACTAAGCCGCCGGTTTCAATCGACAAACACCAAGTGAATATAAAATATGCGACACAAGTGGATACAAATCCTCCGTCATTTGTCTTTTTCGCAAACTACCCGGAGAAGGTGCATTTCTCATACCGGCGCTACCTCGAAAATCGCATTCGTGAAAACTGGGACTTTACCGGCACACCGATAAAAATCACCTTCAAAGCAAAATGATTCGTGATACAAAAACTTCCTTAGTGTCATCCCGAGAGCAGCGATAGCGGAGCCGAGGGATCCTTTTCCTTTCCTGTCGTTCTGAACTTGATTCAGAATCTATATAGCTGTTGATTCAATATTGATGATTTGTATCGAGCCCGGGAAGTACTACAGACAGCACCTGGTTATAACCTCGAGGTGAATTAGACGCCCCCGAGAACCGGGATCAGTCCTTCTGGGGAGATGTCTTTGTCAGGAGTATCTTCTTCGAGGATCTGGAAGCAAAGGGCTTCGGGACAAGGCAGAGCATGCTGGAACCAGGAGAATCCCGAGAAAGAGAAGGATTCACGATCAGGGAAGTACAACTCCTAAGCGAGGATGAATTCGAGCAGCTTCTGTTCGACTGGGCATGGATCTAGTGAGGTCATCCCCCTAGAGCGGTAAAGAATAGCAATACGGAAATTGCGGTTCTTCTGAGCCGCTTTTTCCTTTGTTAGGGAACTGTTTTGGTCTATAATAATTCTTATGAATGTAAAAACTTTAATAGTCGGGCTTGGGAATCCCGGCAGCAAATACGAGAAAACCAGACACAATGCCGGATTTATAGTGCTAGATTCTTTGTGTAATGATTTTAAATTTGAGAAAAAATTTAATGCGGAAATTTGCAAAGTAATTCAAAAAGGAAAGGGATTCCTCGACTCGTCGCTCCATGAAGTCGCTCGGAATGACAGAGAAGAAGCTGGTAAAATTATCTTCTTGAAACCACAAACATTTATGAATCTATCCGGCAAAGCCGTGAAATCATTTGCCGATTTTTACAAGGTAAGCCCGAAGAACATCTGGGTTATCCATGACGACATTGATATCCCCTTTGGTGAAATAAGAATTAAGGAAAACGGAAGCTCGGCCGGACATAAGGGCATCCAATCAATCATTGATAATCTGGGAACAGAAAATTTCTGGAGATTTAGAATTGGTATAAAAAATGAGAAGCTGGGACAAATCGAAACAGAGGATTTCGTGCTTCAAAGATTTTGTTCTGAAGAAGAAAAAGTGTTATCGGAGATTATTGGGAAATGCCGAAATGAAATAGAAAAGTCAATTGAAAGAGGCTTTCCTGAAAGAAAAATTACGAGTATAAAAAAATTCTAAGGGAACGACCTGCAGAAACCGTCAAGAACAGAACTGCACATTGAATATAAAATAAGAAAAGAACCAGATTGGCTCTCTTCTTATTTTCAAAAAATCTCCCGTTTACTCAACATCTGTCACGAAGACTTAACCAAGTCACTGCATGTGTGCTGACTGGCGTGTTGCAGGGAGAAACCTACCAACAAGCAAGCAACTTAAAGGAGGGTGATTTAAGAAAGCTGAACTTGTTAGTAGGTTTCTAACCTACAACGTTTCATACCTGCTTTAGGGTACGATAGAACATGTTAACATATTAAATTACTTATGTCAATACTTTTTTGCAAGGAAAATTAAAAAAAGTCAAAAATCGTGCTTAAAAATGATAAAAAATAGAAAAGAACAAATATATATTCTCGCTCTCGATATGGCCTTAAACACTTTCGGTTTTGAGAGGTTAAAGAAAATAAAACAAAGCGGACTGAGTTTTGAGGAAGTTTGGGAAATGCCCGGAGAACAACTGGAACAGAAGCTCGGTAAATATGACTTTATTGAAAAATTGATCAAGGAAAGGGGGAAAATAGACCCAGATAGGGAATACGGGAAACTGGAAAAACAAAAAATAAGTTTTACTACTATCTATGACGAGGATTACCCTAAAAATTTAAAAGAAATTTTTTCACCTCCTGTTGTTCTTTATTATAAAGGCGATTTAAATGTCTTAAATGAAGTTTGCTTGGCAGTAGTAGGTTCGAGAAAATTCACAACATACGGAAAAAACGTGGCAGAAAAGGTTGTATACAGTCTGGCTGAAAGCGGATTTACAATAGTCAGCGGGATGGCTCTCGGGATTGATACTTTCGCCCATACTTATGCATTAAATGCCAAAGGTAGCACGGTTGCCGTGCTCGGCTGCGGACTTGACCATCCTTATCCTTCATCAAATGCAAACCTTTTCCGGCAAATCATAGACTCCGGCGGACTGGCGCTCAGCGAATACATGCCAGGGAAACCGCCCCTTCCACAGCATTTTCCTGCTAGAAATAGGATTATTTCCGGCCTTTCTAAGGGTATTTTAATAATAGAAGCAGGTATAAAGTCAGGTGCTCTAATAACCGCGAGAGACGGATTTGAACAAAACAAGGACATTTTTGCCGTGCCTGGCACAATCTTTGGAGAATCATCAAGCGGCACAAATCAGCTTCTGAAAATGGGAGCAAACCTAGTCACGAGCTCGGAAGATATTATTGAATATTACGGTTACAAAACTAAACCTAAAAAGGTGATGAAACCTGCAAACAACAAAGAAAAAGCTATTTTTGAAGCTTTAAAAGATGAAAAAATGCATGTCGATAAAATCATTAAAGAAAGCGGACTTGAAGCCCAAAAGGTTATTTCGAGCTTGACACTAATGGAGATAAAAGGTAAGGTAAAAAACTTAGGAGGTATGGTTTACACGTTAAATTCCTAAAATGAAAGAAAATAGAAAAATAAACAGAAAGCCAGTAACAATTAAAATAATTGAGAGAGGCTCAGAAGAAAAAACAAAAGAAGTCGAAGGAGCACTTCAAAAATATGATATTCCTGAGATGGTCAGTGAAATGACGGGTCTAAAGTGGAAAAAGAACTCTATCAAACTACAACAAATTGAAAACGGCGCTAATTTCGAGAAAGACTATATCGTGCTTATTAATCTAAATATGGGGATTTATTGTTTAAGTGGTATTACCCACGAAACAGTACATCTAATATTAAGACAAAACAATTGGCTCGAAAATGAAGAAATTCATAATTTTGTCAATAAATATCCGGAGATGAAAAAATATCCTAAGGATAGAGAAGGTTATCCACTTGAACAAATGATTGCTTATCTGATAATGGAAGATATTTCTAAACCGATTGGCAAAAAAGAAGGCCTAGAAAAATTAGCTGAAACGGGCGGTCATGGCAGTTTTGAAAAGATATTAGAAAGAGAATTTGGTACCGAAACAAAAGAAAAGATAGGAAAAATGATAATTGAAAAATGGCCGGAACACAAGAACTATTCAAATGTGATAGAATGGCTTGAATCGATAATAAAACAATTTGAGGAAAGAAATAAGGTATGAAAAACTTAGTAATAGTAGAATCACCGGCAAAGTCAAATACAATAGAGAAATACCTTGGCAAAGATTACAAGGTTATGGCTTCCTATGGTCATGTTCGTGATCTGCCAAAAAGCAGAATGGGTATCGATATAGAACATGACTTTGAACCAGAATATATCATTCCCATGAAAGCCAAGAAAAACTTAAATAATATCAAGAAGCGGGCTAAAGAAGCAGAACTCGTCCTGCTTGCCACCGACCTTGACCGGGAAGGGGAGTCCATTGCCTGGCATATAGCCGGATCCATAGAAAACAAACATATAAAAAGAATCACTTTCTCGGAAATTACAAAGGACGCGATTTTAAGTGCCATAAAAAATCCGGGTACTTTAAATGAAGATTTGTTTAATGCCCAGCAAGCAAGACGAGTGCTTGATAGGCTTGTCGGTTACTCTCTAAGCCCACTTCTTTGGCAAAAAGTGCGAAAAGGATTATCTGCCGGCCGAGTCCAGTCAGTGGCAGTGAAAATAATTGTAGACCGAGAAAGAGAAATTCAAAGTTTCAAAGCCGAAGAATATTGGGAAATTGCTGTTGAATTAGATAAAAACCAGAATAAATATCTCGCTCATTTAATTAAAATAGGCGGCAAACAAGCAGAAATCAAAAACAAAAAGGAATCGCGCAAGGTTGAGTCGGAAATCCAAAACGAAACTTTCAAAGTTACAGATGTAACAAAAAAAGAAATCAAAAGATCACCGGCACCGCCTTTTATAACCTCAACACTTCAGCAGGAGTCGGCAAGAAAGCTGGGATTTTCGGCCAAGAAAACCATGATGCTTGCCCAGCAGCTTTATGAGGGCATCAATGTAGGCGAAGGCAGCGAAGGCCTCATAACATACATGAGAACGGATTCTTTGAATCTGTCGGCACAGGCAAGAAACCAGATTAAAGAATATCTTTTAAAAAACTTTGGCAAAGATTATGTGAGTGAAAAGGCCAGAACATACAAAAAAAGCAAGGGTGCCCAGGAGGCGCACGAAGCCATCCGGCCAACACACATCACCAACACCCCAGAAAATATCAAGGGACACCTTACACCTGATCAACTGAAACTTTATACTCTGATCTTTAACCGGACACTGGCTTCGCAAATGTCGGATGCTAGGTATTCGCAAGTGACAGCTAAGATTGAAGCTGGTAAATACCTTTTCAGAACAGGTGGAAGGGATTTACTTTTTGGAGGCTTCATGAAGGTTTATCTGGAAAAAGCAGAAACTGAAGAAAAGGATGCCAAATTCTCAAATCTGAAAGAACTAGTTAAAGATGATATTTTGAAACATTTAAAGACGATTCCAGAACAGAAGTTCACTTTGGCCCCTCCGAGATTTACTGAGGCATCTCTCATTAAAGTGCTCGAAGAAAATGGTATAGGCAGACCTTCAACCTATGCGCCGACTATTTCAACCATCATAGATCGCGGATACGTGAAGTTAGAAGAACGGAGATTTTATCCTACTGAAATTGGTTTCATCGTTACAGATATGCTGAGTGAAAATTTTCCCTTTGTAGTCAATGTAGATTTTACGGCTAATATAGAAAACGAACTTGATGAAATAGCGATCGGCAAAATGAAGTGGCAAAAGGCCATTGGTGACTTCTACCATCCGTTCAAAGAAGAACTAGATAAAAAATCCGAAAAGATCGAGAAAGTGAAACTGCCAGAAAGAGAAACGAGTGAGAAATGTGAGAAATGCGGCGGACCAATGGTGATCAAACTCGGAAGATTCGGCGAGTTCATGGCCTGCAAAAATTTCCCTGAATGCAAGTTCACAAAAGCGATCGTGAAAAGTACCGGCGTAAAGTGTCCTGAGTGTGAAGAGGGAGATATCATCGAGCGAAAAACCCGGAAAGGCAGGACTTTCTGGGGCTGCAGCCGCTATCCGGACTGCAAATACGCCACTTGGCAAGATCCAAACAAAACTAAAAAGTAAAGATCATCTCCTGATCAATCTATCCCGAGTGACGATCCCTTGACTCATGTTTGATGAAATTAATCAGAAACTCAACTTTACAATAACTACATCGATGTAGTTGATGTAGATGCTGTTCCGCATTTTTTTTTGCGACTACTGCTTTACCAGACTACATTAGTTGATCAAAATGTTCGAGCCCGATCACGCCCACCAGATTTGTGTCTTGATATAATGCCTTTCCTGAGGCATTATTATTTTCTAAAATCCTGACACCATTTCGGCATTCGAACTTTTGTACTCAAAAGCGATTGAAACTTAACTAAAGGTTTATTAGTGTTATAATCTATTCATGAATGAACAAATGGGTTCGATTGAATTCGATGATAAAAAGAGTTTGGAGAATCTTAAAGAATCCAAAAGTTTTTATCTTGACCAAGATTTACAGAAGGAGTTGCGAGGATTGACAATAGGGAGCGCGGAAGTTCTGGAAGAAAATTCAAAAAGAATTTTACAAAATTTACAAGAACTGAGACAAAGCAATGGCCGATACAGAATTGCATATGAAAATAATATAGATAGGGCTAGGGAATATACTTCTGTAATAAGGCCCTGCCACGAAACCTCTGGTAAAGCACTGCTGCAAATCCTGGAAGATGGCAAATTTTTACCACATTATGAAGCTCGCAGGCAATATCCTGACATCAATGCGAGAACAACAGAGGCTGATAAAGGAATAAACTCCGATTTATCTATATTCTGCGGGCTCGAGCTCTTTAAGGGTTTGGGCGATAAATATTCGGTGGTTTTCAATAAGGAAGTCTTAGAAAGACCTACTACATATCTTGCCTTCAATGATTTGGCTGAATGCTTATCTACCTCTGCTAGTCAATATAAGAGCAAGAGCTATTTAGATCAATATCGAAAAAGAATAATACCCGGCAGAGATGCACGTAAGATTTTGTCAGAATCATTAGCCACTTTCCAGCAGAGTTATTATACAGATTTCAATGAACGTGCATTGATGGGTAATCATGAAAAAATGGGCGTTCCTGAATCATGCGGGACCGGTGACTCCGGTAGACCTGAGATCCAACTCTTAAATCCAACGGTACAGGACATTGAAGCCGTCGTTATCCGCGATGTTTCGGGAAGGAAGATTAATAACGATGTGGACGAAAAGGTTCTGGTCGAGAGGCTCCAAAAGCTTGATATCCCAGTGAAGTATTTGAGCGACATTAAAGAGGTCAAAGGAGAAAAATCTGCCTGGGGATCAGAGACTTTCTTTAAGGAATTAGAGCAAAATCAATCTTAATAAAGATGATTGGAGAGATAATGATTTTCTCTTTTTGCCCTGCTAAGCGGCTAATTTCACAACTATTTTCTCCAACTGATTCACAAGCACCTGGTTCGAGTAAGTGCCGATTACGCCCACCAGAAAACCGGTTGATAAAAATGCCTTTCTATGGGCATTTTTTGTTTCAAACTCATTTTACAGAGAATTAGATTAGGATGTCTTTTTTAGTGAAGTGTCACGGTTCGAAATGGAATTTATGAAAAAATATTTGACATTTGAGCTTGAGTTGTGCTATAATTATTAAAACTTACCGATAGCAAGTAAAAAATGAAAAATATTGAAACAATTAAGAAAGGTACATCCAAGGGAAATTCCGATGATTTTGGGAGAATGGCTGGTTCAATATTATCCGGGAAGATTTTAAAAAAAGACCGTGATAAAGAGATATTATCCGAAAGGTATGGACTTTCAGGGGAAAAACCCAAAACTCTCGAAGCTATAGGGAAAAATCTCAAGGTAACGAGAGAAAGAGTGCGTCAAATAGAGAAAGTGGCACTTAAAAAACTTGAAAATCAAGCTTCAAATATTGAAGAAATTAACTTATTTCACCAGAAAGTAAATAAAAAGATTCAAGAATTTGGCGGCTTCGTAAATGAAGAACGCCTTATTTCTGCATTCTTAAAAACCAAAGAACAAGACAGCTCGGAAATAAACTCTTTTCTTTTTCTGGTGCAATTAGATTCGAATTTGACTAGATATGGTGAAAATAAGGAGACAAGAAGCTATTGGATTTCGAAAGATAGCGATAATAAGAAAATGCAATCGCTTTCAAAGACGATAGATACTTTTTTTGAAACAAAAAAGAAAGTTCAAAGTGCCGAAAGTATTGCAAAAGAACTATCTACATCACCTATAAAAGTTGAATCACTTTTGTGGGTCAAAAAGAACACACTTCAAACAGAAGAGAAAAAATGGGGTCTTATAACTTGGCGTGAGGTCAATCCGAAGAGTATTAAGGATAAAACATATATTATTATGAAGAAGCATAAAAAACCGCTTCATTATAGTGATATTACTAAAAAAATTCTTGAGCATAAATTACAGAAAAGACCAGTTACAAAACAAGCTGTACATAATGAACTGATAAGAGACGACCGTTTTGTTTTAATTGGACGCGGTATTTATGCACTTAGCGAATGGGGTTACAAACCCGGAGTCGTTGAAGAAGTCATTGTAGAAATTTTAAGAGAAGCTGGACGCCCTATGCATAAGAACGAGATTATCAAAGAAGTAAGCAAACACAGGATAGTTAAGGAAACAACAGTTATTTTGAATCTGCAGAAAAACTCTTTCAAAAGGGTCGCCAGAGCAACTTACACCCTGGCAAAATAAAGTAAGTTAGTGGGTGGCTAAGGTTAATATGTTAGTAAACCTGTGACCCGCTAAACAATTAACCAACAATATGTTAGAAGTTTTTATATACATTGCCAAAGGAATCTTTCAACTACTTATGTGGACTTGGTGGATTATAGTCCCCATAATAGCTATTATTGCTTTTCAAAATCATAGAAAAACAAGGTGGGTTGAAAAACTTGAAAGTATCATACTCTCAGTCAAAATACCAAAAAACAGTGAAAAAGGCCCAACGTCCGCCGAAATGATGTTTGCCAGCCTTCATGGCATTTTAAGACCGACTCAAGATCTGAAAAAGGAAGGAGCAATCCAGGAGCATATAAGTTTCGAAATGGTCGCTGATGCAAAATCTATAACATTCTATGTATGGACTCCAAAACACCTCCAAAACTTTGTTGAGGGCCAAGTATATGCTCAATATCCAACAGCAGAAATATCTGCAGTTGATGATTATACAAAAGACGTCGATATTGACCATGACGGTAAAGAGGATTGTATTGCCGGATGTGAACTGAAACTAATCAAACCTGATTATTTCCCAATAAAAACTTTTATGAACTTTGAGGTTGACCCTCTGGCCGGCATAACCGGAGCATTATCAAAGATAGAAGATCATGCAGAAAGAATGTGGATCCAAATCCTTACTCGTCCTGTATCTGATAGTTGGAGAAATAAAGGGCTTCAATACGCTGAGAACCTTAAAAATGGGACTGGCCCAAGTCCATTTTCAAAAGCCGGGGCTATGAAAGGGCTCTCATCGCTGCCTATAACTTTATTGCATGGGATATTCGATCTTTTGATGCCTTCTGAAGATTCCAAGGGTGGTGGTAGCCAAGTTAAGTTGCCGCACAATATGGAAACCTCTCTGGCTTGCCTTGAGGAAAAGGCAAATAAACTTGGTTATGAGGTAAAAATAAGGCTGGTTTACATCGCAAAGTCTAAAGAGCTGGCACGCCAACACCTTCGGATTACAGCCGGCGCTTTTAAACAATTTAATACAACTATTGGTAACGGTTTTATTCCGACAAAAATTAGAACAGGACAAGATGTTTTAGATGAATACCGAGCCAGACTTTTTGTGGACAAAGGATTTGTTCTAAATATTGAGGAGGTTGCCAGCCTTTATCATCTCCCCCATGCATCTGTTGAAACTCCAAATATAGTTTGGACTTCATCCAAAAAAGGCGAGCCCCCTTCGAACCTACCATATGAAGGTGCAGTGAATTCTGAAGACTTAACTGTTTTTGCCGAGACCACTTTCCGCGGTCAGCCGAAAAGATTTGGAATTCAAAAAGACGATAGAAGAAGACATATGTATATCATCGGTAAGAGCGGCACCGGTAAATCTAAATTATTAGAAATTTTAGCAGTAGATGATATAGAGAGAGGGCACGGTATCGGTATAGTTGATCCGCATGGCGAACTGGTTTTTGATGTTTTAAAAAGAATCCCGGCAAATAGAATCAATGACGTAGTTTACGTAAATCCGGCAGATAAAGACTTTCCAGTTGGTTTTAACCCTCTGGAAACCACACCAGAGTTTAGAGAAGAAACAACATCTGGGTTTATTGTCGCGCTAGAAAGACTCTTTGGCTATAGCTGGGGTCCGAGGCTTGAGTATGTTCTTAGATATACAGTGTTAGCCCTCACTTACACAGAAGATGCCACCATGCTTTCAATCATTAGGATGCTTACAGATAAGGATTACAGAAAGAGAGTCCTGGAAAACGTTGAGGATCCGGTAGTAAAAACGTTCTGGCTCAAGGAGTGGACCACTTATAATGACCGCTTCCAGGCAGAGGCAGTAGCCCCTATTTTAAACAAAGTTGGTCAGTTTACTGCGTCTCCCATTATCAGGAATATTGTAGGACAAGCAAAAGGCACCATAGACTTCGCTGAAGCGATCAATAATCAGAAAATATTGCTTGTAGATCTTTCGACCGGAAAAATAGGGGAGGATAATGCCGAACTTTTGGGGTCTTTTATCATTACTAAACTCCAGCTCGCCGCTATGGCTAGATCAAAGATGCGACCTGAAGATCGTAAAGACTTCTATCTTTATGTTGATGAGTTTCAAAATTTTGCAACTACGGCTTTCGCGACTATTCTGTCTGAAGCTAGAAAATATAAGCTAAACCTTACACTTGCAAACCAGTACATTGCCCAAATGGAAGAAACAGTTCGTGATGCTGTTTTTGGCAATGTTGGCACTTTAATTTCATTTAGAGTAGGTGCAACCGATGCTGCTTATTTAGAAAGAGAGTTTAGCCCTGTTTTTGAAAAAAATGACCTGATTAATTTGGATAATCAACATCTTTACCTAAACATGTTAATTGATGGCATCACTACTATACCATTTAGTGCAAAAACTATATTTGCTACCCCGGCAGATCCGTCGGGGGACAATACCGAAAAGATAGTCCAGGCTTCAAGAGAGAGGTATAGCATTACTCGACAAGAAATTGAAGATAAGATTGCTAGGTGGACTAACATAGATAAAATAGATGTTGGAGCTCGCATCGATAAACAAGAAAAATCAAGGTTTGAAAAAACTAATATGGAGATAGAACAGGAAATGGCCGAAAAAAAGAATTTTCGAATTAAAAAACCCTATGAACAAAGGAATATTCAAAATGACCTACAGAAAGTTCAAGTTAAAAAAAGTATCAATCCTGATGAACTGAAAAAAATAATTCAAAGAGTAACTCAACCCTCAGCAGAACAAAACCAAGTCAGCACACTAAAGAAATCAGAAATATCAGAAAATAATTTAAGACAAAGTGGAGAAGAGGAAAGTAGAAAAATCCAAAGTATTCCTGAAAAATCAGAAAAGGAAGAAAATATTAAATCCCCTTTGAAACTGCCAGTCTCCCAAAATACTAAAAATTATGAGCAAAAAGAAACTATAAGAGAGAAATTAGAAAATCAGCTGGGCAATGATACAACAGTTGAAAATAAGAGGAAAACTTTTACCAACGAGGTCAAGAAAGAGCCCGCTATTCAACAAATGAAAATAAAAGATAATAACCAAAAAAGTAATTTCTCAGATGGAAGAAAGCAGACAACAGTAGCCGGTTCTAATAAACCAAAAACTGAATATTTTAGGACTGAAAAAAATAAGATAGAACCTGCTTCTTTAGAAAAAGAACAAGCTGCTGAAAATAAAGTTAAACCATCCATCAAAATCATCAGATTTTCCGGGTCTGCATCAGCGGAAAAAGCGGCATTTCCTAAACCTGCAAATCAGACTCAACCAATCAAAGCAGATAAAGATAAACAACAGAATGCAACACCCATTCGGGTTTCAAATTTAAATCAAAATAAGAAAGTTATAAATCCGGCTGGCATCCCTGCAATAATGACAAAAAAGTTTATTCCAGACGATGACAACATCAGAAAGCTCACTAGGGAAGAGTTCCTGAAACTTAGAGAAATCCAACCAAATGAAAAAATTGTTATTGTTGATTAATAATTTATAAAAAACAGGGGATATAAAAGAGTAGATTGATAAGTCTGCTTTTTTACTTATCTTCTAAAACCATAAAGGCACTACACTTAAAATTACCAGATAACTAAAGAATAGCTTATTCCCCTACTTTTTAGTTTAAAAAATAATATAAGACAAATTACACAAAATAGAAGTTAAGATAATTATTTTTAATAATAATTAAATAAACAAAAGTAGAACTCTATTTTGTGAGATGGGCTCGAAGCAGCATAATAAAATTATTATCTATTCAAAAAACCTCTTATACTTTAAAAGAGAAAGGTAGTTGTACACGTCTAAATATAATGTCGCACAATGTATCTTCTGCGACATTAGCTGCATAGGTAACAGCACTTAGGTTTTCTACAAATTTACTTATAAAAAACCTTATTATTAATGCGCATATCCAGATAAGTAAGTTTTTGACCCTTTATTTCTTTACTGTTCAACACAGTTGTTAGATTCGTAAGTTCATGTACCGGATCTCTAGCAGTGTCAAAAATAATATAAAATCCAAGGTTTGAATAGATTGTAATTTCATTAAAACTTTCATTGATTTCAATCTTAGAAATCTGCGCGCCTGTATCCTTTGTAAAATTCCGATTTAAATAATCAATAAAATTAATAAATTCAGATGTCACCAGACTCTTCCCTACTTGAACAGGCAGATTTTTTTTATCTGTTACAACAGGTAAATTTTTTCTTTTTTTATCTGTAGGCCCTACTACTTTTCCCTTTTCGTCTACTAGATAATACTTGTGATTACTTAACCACTCTAGTTTTATAATGTACTCTTCTAATTTCAGATTTATAGTATCAGGATATTGTTTTTTGATCCTTAAACTTTTTAATGTGTATTTTTTCTTTAAATTTATTTCTTCATTATCAGTATCAAAAAGTAAAATATTTTTTTTAAAGATTTCGTGGTCCAGATCAGATTCTACGTCAGATTTGATCTGTTTTTTTGAAATTTCTCTTGTGCCTTCTATATTTACTTTTGTGACCTTAAAAACTCCAGAAAAAAATATTAAATACAAAATGCCTGCAATAGATATAAAGATTAAGGGGTAATATAATTTATTTATAGAAAAACTTGAAACAGACTTGTCTATGTCAGTCCTTTTATACACAAGTTTATTATTGCTTTTTTGTTTTCTTGCTTTATCAATTCTTTTTGTTGTTCTTCTTTTCATTTCTTTTAATTATCTTAACTTCTTGATCATAAAAAAAGAGATTTCCTTAGCAATAACAGAAGCCGCATCTTCCTTATACAGACTATGAACTTTATTTGAAAGAAAAGCTAGCTCGTCATTATCATTTAAAAGTTTGTCAACTTGGCTAAAGAGTTTTTCAGGGGTCAGATGGCTTTGCAACATCATATAAGCGGCACCTTCTCTTGAATAGGCTTTTGCATTCGCTAGTTGATGATCGTTCGCAGACGATTCAAGGGGAATAATAATCGCCGGTTTTGATAAGGCCGAAATTTCAGTTAATACATTATTGCCTGCCCTTGAAATAACGATATCAGAAACTGCATAAGCGTCTTTTAAATCATTCGTCAAAAAACTAAAAAGTTTATATCTATCTCTATGTGAATATTTATCACTCTTATAATCCAACCAATCATAATCAAAATCTCCAGAAATATGAATAACCTGATATTTGGCTAGATAAGCTTCTAATTTCTCAGAAAAAATTTCATTAATTTTCCTTGCCCCCTGGCTTCCTCCTAATACTAAAATAGTTTTTAATTTTTTGTTAAACCCAAATTTATTATAAGAATCATTTTTGTTTCCTGAGTTAAACAGATTTTTTCTAAAAGGATTACCTGAGTATATTAGTTTTTCTTTTTTTATTGTCGGAAAATTTTTTAATGGATAAGAGACAAAGATTTTATCGGCCTTTTTAGCTAAAATTCTATTCGCGAGTCCGGGTATAATATCAGATTCATGAATAAAATACGGATATCCCTTCAATGAACAAGCAATCCCAAATGGAAGACTTACATAACCACCTTTCAAAAAAACCACATCAGGATCTTCCCCTTTCAAAATTTTTAATGAGTCAAAAATACCTTGAATAAATTTTTTAAAATCCAAAATGTTTTTAAATATTGTTGTCGGATCAATAACATTTAAAATATTATTTTTATGGTATCTTCGAAATTTTCCACTATGGATAGATAAGGTTTTTATATCAGTTTGAGGAATAAGTTTCTCTTCAATACCTCCCTTTGAACCAACATAAACTATTTGTGTTTTGATATTTTTATTTAGTTCATCAATGACTGCTAAAAGCGGCGCTACGTGTCCTCCTGACCCTCCTCCCGCTACTATGACTTTCATTATCTCCCCTTTCCTTAGTGTTTCTAGAAATGTTTAATAAAATACCGCACGAAGCTATTACCAAGACTACAGATGTCCCGCCAAAACTAATAAAGGGCAAAGTAACCCCGGTTAAAGGTACGAGTGATAGCGCTGCGGCAATATTTAAAATTGATTGAAAAACTATCCAACTGGTAATTCCAACAGCTAACAGCCTAGTATAAGTATCACCAGCACGATTGGCAATCTTAAACCCAAAATAACCAAAAAGCACAAATAATACTAAGACAAAAACAGTGCCTATCAAACCTCTTTCTTCTCCTATAATAGCAAAAATTGAATCAGTTGCTGCTTCAGGCAAGTATCTATATTTTTGCAATGATTGTCCAAATCCTCTACCAATGATTCCACCCGAACCTATAGCGATCAAGGCCTGTTGTGTCTGATAACCTACAGCATGGTTAGCATAATGGCTTGGATTTAAAAAAACAAGAAATCTTTGCATTCTATAAGGCGAAATTTTAACTAACAAAAGAAGTCCTCCAAATCCTGTGACAATAAGTGAGAGAAGATGACTTTTCCGCGCCCCAGAAACAAAATACATTACGCCGGATATAATAATAATAATAAGCAAAGATCCCATATCGGGTTGCGCCATGATTAAAATACCCATTACTCCAAGTAATACTAAAAAAGGGATAAAACCGTTATAGAGATCGCGTACTTCTCTCCCTTTTTTTTCAAAAAGAGTAGCCAAGTAAATGATTACTGAAAATTTTAGAAAATCTGAAGGTTGAATTTGGATTGGACCTATATCTATCCAACGTCTAGCACCTCCATGCTGTACACCCAAACCAGGAATAAACACAGCAACCAAAATAATAATACTTACAACCATCGCCGGAAAGGCAAGCTTCTTCCAAAACTTAAGATCAAGCTTATAAAAAATACCCATACCAACAAAACCAACTATAATAGCCAGTACTTGCTTCATAAACATATACCGAGAATCTCCATACTCTTGGAAACTAATAACACTAGAAGCTGACGAAAGAAAAATGACACCACTTATAACTAAAAGTATAATCACTATCAAAAGATTAACATCCGGCGAATTTTTACGAAGTAGCCTTATGGGTTTATTCATTTTCTATCCGTATACAAATCTTAATATTACACCGATAACAGCCACCATTGCTCCAATAACCCAAAAGCGCATAGTAACTTTTGTCTCCGGCCAACCAATTGCTTCAAAATGATGATGGATTGGCGCAGATAAAAAGATTTTCTTTCCTCTAATTTTCTTTGAGGAAAGTTGTAAGATCACTGATAGAGTTTCCATGACAAATACTAAACCGATTATTGGCAGCACCAAGACCGAATTTGTAAGCATTGCCACGACTCCCAGAGTGGCTCCAAGAGACACAGCCCCAGTGTCTCCCATGAAAAACCTAGCCGGAAAGATATTAAACCATGTATAAGCAAGAATGGCTCCAACCAAAGTGCCACAGAAAGCTGCAATTCCATAATTCCCTTGGAAAAATGCTATTATAAGGAAAGCAAAAAAAGATGTAGCGAGCAACCCACCGGACAATCCATCTAAGCCATCTGTAATATTGACTGCATTAGCACTGGAAATTATGACAAGTATAAATAGCAAGATATACAACCAACCTATATTAAAATTACCAATAAAGGGCACACTGATCATATTATAGTCAAGTTTAAAGTAGAACCACAAGGCTCCTGAAAGGGCTATTAAAATTAGCCAAATCATTTTGATTTTAGCCTTTAGACCGGCATGACCGTTTGATGATTTAACATTAACAATATCATCCACTATTCCTAAAATGCCAATGGAAACTAAGGTAAAAAGCGGAAGCCATGTCTGTGATCTATTTAAATTAAAAAACAGAGTCATAATTAAAACCGCTCCCCAAATCAATATACCTGCCATAGTCGGAATATTCCTTTTGTGTTTTTCTTTATGCAGTTTATTGAACACAGTCGTGCTCTTCCCATCTACCGCTTCTGTCTTCATCTTCTTCCACCATTTATACCTATAAGCAAAATAAGTATAGACTGGTGTCAGTATCATTGTTAAAAGGAATGACCCTGCACTTAGCAAACCGACTTTTAATATTTGTGAAACTATCTCAGGACTTGTAATATTCATATTCTACTTTCCATTCCCTTTTAATCTTATCTTTTCCTCCATTCCTTACCTTGACGGCAAAGCAAAACAGAGGCTTTCCCCGGTTCTTTCATAATCTCTTTTACAGCTTTCTCCATCCTGGCAGCATTTTGAGAACCCTTCAGGAGAACTACATCTTTACTCTTTAAAATCCCTTTCAAATATTTACCGGCGCTCGAAGAATCATGAAAACTAAAAACATTTTCTCTGGGGAAACCTGCTGCTAAAGCAGATTTAGCCAAGTGTTTTTTTGCTACATCGCCTACTGTAACTAGAATATCACATTTTCCGGTTAAATATGAGCCTATTTCCTCATGAGCCCTTTTTTCTTCAATACCTAATTCACCCATGGTACCAAGAACAGCAATTTTCTTTTTTCCCAGAAATTTCTCTAAGATATCCAAAGCGTTTTTCATAGATTCTGGACTGGCGTTATAAGAATCATCAATAAGAATAGAGCCATTCACTCCTTTTATGATATTTAACCTCCCTCTAACTGGAGTATATTTTTCGAGGCCTGCTGATATCACATTAGTTTCAACTTTCTCCGAAATACCAACCGCAACAGCGGCCGCAAAGATATAAAGTATGTGTTCTCCTAAAGCTACTGAATTTAAAATTAAATCCTTACCATAGACTTTTAGGTAATTTTTAGAGCCATCTGCTTGAAAATCCTGTTTTATAATCTTAATATCATTCGAATGTTTCCCGAAAGTAAGTTTTTTTATCCCAGTGGGCACTGTTATTTTGCTTATAAAATCACTATCAATATTTATAATCGCTGTACCGCCATTTGTTAATGCTGATAATATTTTTTCTTTTTCTTTAGCGATATCTTCCACTGTACCAAAATTTTCTAAATGCACACCGGAAACATTGGTAATAATGGCAATATCGGGTTTTGCAAGTGATGTTAAATATTCAATATCTCCCGGGCGATCAGCCCCCATTTCCAAGACGGCATAATCATAATCTCTTTTCTTAAGGGCTACAAAAGGTGAAATAATTATTAATTTCAACCAACCAAACTTTGATTTTGGTATTTTTTCCTCGAGAAGAATAAGAGGCAGTCCAATTTCTGTGTTATAACCTTCTTCTTCAAATGAGAGAACCTTATATTTTTCGCGCAAAACTAAAGAAACGGCCTTTTTTGTGGAGGTCTTTCCTACGCTTCCGGTAATGGCTACTACATTATATTTATTGCGCCTTAGTGTTATTTTAGTAGAAAGATTTAATATGATTTGTGCAATTTTTTTCATTTTTATTTATTCTCTGTTGGTGGAATCTGATAATAGTTGAGAAGCTTTTGTAGCATTTCTCCCACTGTTGGCGCGGCTGAAAGTTCGGCCCAGTCTACATTTTTAGGCTCATCAATTTTTGCCATAACTACAAATTTCGGATTATCTGCAGGAGCAAATCCAACGAATGACCCAATTTCTCTATCAGAATAATAACCACCATTGGGATCTGGCACTTGAGCTGTACCGGTTTTGCCAGCCACTCTATACCCAGGTACTTTTGCTAAATGACCTTCACCATGGTCTACAGTATCTACAAGCATCTGAGTGAGTTTCGCCGCTGCTGCTTCAGAAATAATTTGTTTGCCTGGTTTTTCATCACTGCCTCCTACATCATGCCCATCAACGACCTTACCTTCCAGTAAATATGGTTTCATCATTTTACCACCATTTGCAATAGCTGAATATGCGGTAATCATCTGGAGGGGTGTTACAGCAATACTCTGCCCGAAACTCATTGTTGCATAAGTATGATCATTGGAATCAGCCGGTTTATTGAGAATTCCACTAGCTTCAGTTCCTTCCGGTGCTTCGATACCAGTAGGTATACCAAAACCAAATTTTTCTAAATAGCTATAAAAAAGATCTTTACCTAAAAGCCTTTGCACATAAGTTGACCCGGTATTTAGTGAATATTCCAGAACAAATGTCATATTCACCTTGCCATATGCCTTTAGAAGGGCATTTTTTATAGTATAGCCGTCTAAGGTGATACTCCCCGTATCTGTAAAAGAAGAATCAGGCGTTATCTTCCCTGTGTCGAGTCCTGCTGCTAAAGTGACTGCTTTAAAAATTGATCCCGGCTCGTATACATTACTGATCGTTGAGTTTTTAAAGAGAGAGTAATCTTTAACGTCATTATAGTTGTTTGGATCAAAAGTTGGGTTGTTAGCCATGGCAATAATTGCGCCGGTTTTAGGATCCATGACTGTTATTGATCCAGACTTACCGCCATACTTTTTAATCGCGTTTGCAAGCGTTTCTTCAGCCATAACTTGAACATCACGATTAATAGTCAGAACAATATCTTGACCATCTTTTGCAGGTACAGAAACATCTCTGCCTGTTAAAATTTTATTGCCCAATGAATCAGATTCTGCTTTATATAAGCCCGGAGTACCTTTCAGTTCATTATTAAAATACTCTTCAATACCGCCCACACCATTATCATCACCATTAACATAACCTAAGACTTGGCTTGCTAGAGTATCCTCGGGATAAACTCTCCAAGACTCAGGTTCCAGACCTATAGCCGGATCATCAAGATTTTTAATGGCCTGCGTTTCTTGATCAGTGAGTTTGTTTTTTATTGGGATATATCTCCTAGAAACAGGATTCTTGAAGAGGTTTAAAATAGTATTTTTATCTATACTTAAAATATTCGCCAGATTTTCTGCCGTTTTGTCTTGGTTATTACAGTTAGCGAGATCAACAAATGCCTTATTCAGTGTGACGTCAGTGGCTAAAGGATAAAGACTGCCATCCATATCTTTAACATAAATAGTTCCTCTTTTGGGTTTTATTTCATACTGAGACCAATGCTGTTTTTTCGCAGTTTCTGCATAGGTTTTATATTCTAAAATCTGGAGCTGAAAAAGTCTGCCAAAGGTTATAACTCCGATTAAGGCAAATATTAAGAATAAATATTTAGTTCTCTTTTTCTGAAGTTGCAAATCAGTATGACTAACCATAAACTTGCCTCAAAAATCAGAACTGCTAACGATTTACCGCAAGACCTGCGTCTGAGTTTACATAATCGACCTGTTTTGTTGGGACCATATCCGTTTTCGAAACATCTTTTTGGATTTCTTGAACAGACTGTAACCTTGCGGCCTCTACTTCAAGTATTTGATTTTCATCTGTTAACTCTTGCTTTTTCTTCTTCAGTTTTGCAATCTGATCACCCTTCATAGTCATTTGATTTGTCTGAGAAAGAAGAAAAATACAAAGAGGTAAAATCACAAATATTGCCGTAAAACCTATAGTTATTTTCCCCATCTTAAATTGTTTTCTATAATTTGTATTAAATGTTTTTTTCCTTTTTCTGTCTCTCATTTTTTCTCCTTTTTTGTTTTTGTTTTATCACCCTCCTTTAAGGTGTTTGCTAACTTTTGTATTTATTTTTACAACTTTTCCATTACCCTTAGTTTTGCACTTCGAGAACGCGGATTTTCTAGTATTTCCTCTGAGTTTGCAATAGTTGGCTTTTTTGTCAGAATATTGATTCTCTTTTCGTGTCCGCACTTACATATCGGATAATCACTTGGGCAAATGCATCCGCGCGCTTCTTTTTGAAAAAAATCTTTAACCAGACGATCTTCCAATGAATGGAATGTTATTACCGCTAGTTCCCCCTTTCTTGACAAAAGTTCAATTGCCTGTGGCAAAAACTTCTCTAAGTTCCTCAACTCATCGTTCACTTCTATCCTAAGTGCCTGAAATACTTTGGTAGCCGGGTGGATTTTACCGATTTTAATACCCTTTTCTCGGTAAATCTCCTCGATCAATCGCGTAAGCTGTAAAGTTTGCTCAAATGGCATCTTGGCTCTTTTTTCTACAATCCTATACGCAATGGTTTTTGATAATCTCTCTTCTCCGTATCGGCTAAAAATATCAATTAATTTCTGTTCGCTATAACTTGCTAAAATCTCTGCTGCTGTCACTCTTTGGCTCTGATCCATTCTCATATCAAGCGGACCAGATACTTTAAATGAGAAACCTCTCTGTGGCTCATCCAGTTGAGCAGAAGAAACCCCAATATCAGCAAGAATACCATCTACTTCTGCAAAGCCTTTTTTCTTGGCGATTTCCTCTACTTTGGAAAAATTTGCTTTTTCTAAAACTAGATTTGGATATCTATCTTGTAAATTGGCCCCCAACCAATTTAGCGCTTTCATATCCTGATCTAATCCTAAGAGTTTCCCCCTAGGTCCAATCTTTTTTAAGATAGCCTCTGTATGACCACCAAACCCCACTGTAACATCAATAAAAACTTGTCCGGGTTTTGGATCAAGTAAGCGGATAACTTCTTGTAAAAGTACACTCTTATGTATTTTTTGCTTTTCCATAAGTACCCGGCAGCAACCAAATGTGTTTGAACTTTTTAAGTTCTTATTTTTATTTTTGTTTTTTAGAACAAAAAGCAGGATTTTATTGGGCTTAAATTTTTGAGAACAACCCGCCAGTGGGCGAATTAAATTTAAGAGATGGATGTTGTTTTATTAAAGCCTTAAACAGACTTTTTAGGTTCATGATTACTACCGGATATCTACGGAAAATATTTATTTTTCAATGTGCTTACATTCCAAAGGAATCAAGCTGCTCTGCGATCTGACCGGAATCTTTTTCTATCCTTGACTGATACTCTTCCCATTCCTTTACATCCCAAATTTCAATTCTTGAATAAACTCCCACAACTACTGCATTGGTTTTCAGTCCTGCAAACTCTCTCAAGTTTTGCGGAATGTTTATTCTCCCCTGTCTGTCAAGCTTACAATCGTGGGCGCCTGCCAAGACCATTCTTGAAAACGCTCTGGCATTTGATTGCGTATATGGCATGCGGGCTATATCATCGGCTATTTTCTCCCATTCATTGTTTGTGTAAACCACGAGTGAATTTTCAAGTCCTTTCGTGATTACTACTCCATCAGCAAGCTTCCCTCTAAACTTTGCCGGAAGAGCTACTCTTCCTTTCTCATCTATTGAATGTTTGTATTCTCCGATAAACATTTTTGTTCCCCACTTTTCACCACTTTCTCCCATTTTATACCACTCATTAATACTTTGTAAAGACTTTTTTGCTTATGTCCTCACTTTTTGAATCTTTTAGAACTAATTTAATAATACTTTTATTTTTTACCTTTACATAAGGAAAAAAAATAATATTATATTAAACAAAACAAAAAGAACGGTTCAATGAGCCGTTCTTTTGTATACTAGTTTTCCACAGGTTTATATAGCATAAAAAATATTTCAAGGCATCAATCCCACCGAATTGGTGAAACTAAAATCACTTCAGAACTTCATAATTTGTCCTTTAGGTGATTACTGACCGTATAATTTTATCAGGATGCTAGAGCACTCTCTTATCCTGTCGAAGTTTGCAGGTAACTCACCTTTCTGAATCTTCCGGCATAAACTCATGTGGGTATTCGGGTTGAGATCCCATGGCTGTCGCCTTGGATTTCTGAAATATTGGAATGATTTACGCTGGTTCTAACACAAAATTGCTCATATCGCCATTTTGATTCCAGGTCCCATCGTTGTCGCTAAGGTTACTGACTTTATGTAAGTCCCTTTTGTCCCGGATGGCTTAGCATGTTTAAGCGCATCTAAAAATGTACTGTAGTTAGTTTCCAACTTCTTTTCATCAAATGAGACTTTGCCAATCACTTGATGTACAATAGCATTTTTATCCAATCTGAACTCAACTCTGCCAGCTTTTAGTTCTTTGACAGCCTTTGCCACGTCAGGTGTAACAGTCCCTGCCTTAGGATTCGGCATTAATCCTTTTGTGCCAAGGATTTTACCCAATTTACCGACTTTCGCCATCATGTCCGGAGTGGCTACCAGCGTGTCAAAATCAAGTTTGCCCTTCTCAATTTCGCTAATCAACGTATCACCGCCAACCCTATCTGCCCCGGCGTTTTTAGCTTCTTTTTCTTTATCCGGACCGCATATTACCGCCACTTTTTTGGTTTTACCTATTCCTTCAGGCAAAACAACTGTCCCCCTGAGCTGCTGATCTCCTTTAGAAGGATCCAAACCTAACCTGATATGGATTTCCACTGAAGAGTCAAACTTGGTAATCGAAGTCTTTTTAATTAAACTAAAAGCTTCCTCTTGTGAATAAAACTTGTCTTTCTCAAGGAGAGACATAACCTTTCTGTATTTCTTTGAATACTTTCGATCTTCCTTTGAAAGTTTTGTTTTTTCTTTAGATTTTTTCTCTACTTTTTCAGTCGTTGTAGTTTTTTTAATAGTTTTTCCGGATTTTTTTACCTTTTCCTCAGTTGATTTTTCCTTTTTGTTCGTCGGTTCTTCAGTTATTTTATCTTTCTGTTCTTTTGTTTCTTTCTTTGGCATTTTAATTTCTCCTCGTGGTATTAGCGGCAAATCGCCTCCCACATTAATGTTATATAGATTCCCGCCTCCGCAGACATGACAATGATGGAATTATTCCTCTACCTCAACTCCCATGCTTCGGGCTGTTCCGGCAATGATGTTTTCAGCATGTTCAATGTCATTTGCGTTCAAATCTTCCATTTTCGCTTCTGCAACTTTTCGAAGCTGTTCCTTAGCCATCTTGCCTACCTTTTCTTTCTTTGATGAACCAGAACCTTTTTTTAAACCAATTTCCTTTTTAATCAGTTCTGCTGCCGGTGGCTGTTTGGTAATAAAATCAAAGGTCCTGTCTTCATAAACCGTAATTACAACCGGAAGCTTCGTGCCTGTCATCTCCTTTGTCTTTTCATTGAAAGCCGTACAGAAATCCATGATATTTAAACCATGCTGGCCCAGAGCCGGACCAACAGGAGGTGCAGGATTTGCCTGCCCAGCTATAACCTGTAGCTTAATTTTAGTTTTAATTTTTTTTGCCATCAAATATCCTTTCGTCGATTATCCAATAACTGTTTCCTTTAGTCGTCTTGTTGCCTTGCTCCTCAGCCACTGAATTAATTTACACTTTTTTAACCTGCAATGAATCAAGCTCAACCGGCGTTTCTCTACCAAACATACTAACCAGAACTCTTATCTTACCTTTTTCTTCATCTACAAAATCAACAGTGGCATCAGACCCCTTGAAGGGTCCATCTGTTACATTTACAAGATCACCTTTTCGAAGATCAATCTTATATTTTGGTTCCTCAACACCCATTCTTTTTTGAATATTCTTAATTTCTTTTTCTGAAAGTGGGATCGGGATAGTACCTGAACCGATAAAACCGGTCACTTGAGGAGTATTTCTGACAATATACCATGAATGATCAGTTACAATCATTTCAACCAGAACATAGCCCTGGAATATTTTCTTTTCTACGACACGTCTTTTCCCGTTTCGGATTTCAATCGTTTTCTCTTTTGGTACTATCACACCAAAAATAAGATCCTGCATTCCAAGACTTTCTATCCTCTGACGTAAGTTCTCTGCTACTTTCTCCTCATAACCTGAGTAGGTATGAAGTGCATACCAGTTTTTACCTTCAGAATGTTGTTTTGCCATATAATATTACTCCTTGATCCTTCCGCAGGCTCCTGATACAGAAGGATTACTTAAGAATAAAAGTTAAACCTTTTAATAAAATAAAATCAACAGCTCCCAGAAATATTGCGACAACTCCCGAGATGATAATAACGGCAATAGTCATATTTAGAGTGGTCTTTCTGTCCGGCCATACAACCTTCAGAAGCTCGTTCCTCGACTCTATAAAATAACTGAGACTTTTTCTAATGTTTTTCATTCTATCCTTAATAACTTTCAAACTAATTTTAAAGGATTTTAAAAAAGCCTCTCGGCTTTTATATTTCAATATTATCCAATTTACCCGAATTTGTCAATATTTTCTTTTTGGCGCCCCAGATAATATATCCGGGGCGCCAAAACCATCGTATGCTACTTGGAATAATCCAGACCGAATCTCAACCGAAGACCTAGAAAAGCCAGCTTGTTTCTGATGACTCGTCCCGAAATCCATGATTGCCAATGATAGCGGCCAAGATTATCTACAAGAACCGTAAAGAGGTTATTTCTGTTACCACCTTTAATGTCTGCCACTAACTGATCGCCAACCATGACAATCTGATCAGGTATACAACCAAGTAAACTAATAGCTCTCTGAAAACCGATGTTTTTCGGTTTCCTCTCTCGATAATTAAGACAAATACAGTCTACCTGAAGACCAGTCTGAGCAGCTATTAGCTTGGCAAAATACTCGGCTCTCCTCTTTTTCAATTCCCTAGCATTCGTATTGGTCAGAAAAACAAGGTGCTTAAGACCTGCTTCCTTATATGTCTTTAAGGAATTCACTGCTTCTACACTCAAACTGTGAACCTTATAATTCTTTAAGATTACAGTTTGATCAAGATCAGAGACCATGTAATGCTTATTTTTAAAAAGCTGCGAGGGTATTTCTGCGAAATTCCGATAATAACCATCTGGCAAAAGAGTTTTAAACATTAATGTTCCTTTGGATTCATTTTTTCAGGTCTTTTTTAAAATACACCAAATCTATACAAAATTAAAGACTCCCTGAAAAAATTTTTAATCATCTATATCATGGAGTAAAGATGCAAGTTCGATAATAAAAAGGTCAGTTTTTTTCTTCCTTCGCAATTACCTTCGCTAGCTGTCACACTCTATAAGTATGTCACTATAAAGAGAAAATTCATTATGCGTCTTCAGCACGGATTTTCAACTGCCACCCTGTAAGACAAAAATCCCATCAAAGAATGTAAGCTTTGTCTTGGCAAGGATAGTGGGCTTCATCCCGCACTTTTGGCAGGGGTACTAGGATTCGAACCCAGACTTAGGGTTTTGGAGACCCTCGTGCTAACCATTAACACTATACCCCTATAAAAAATGCGGAATTGGAGACTGATGTTCTTTCATACAAGCTACCCTTTTTTTGATAATGTTCAGTTTACCAATTAAGCTTATTAAAAAATCAAAGCTTTGTCCAACTGTTCCGACATTTTTGATCAAAACTACGACAAAATTATCTGGAAAACACATCCTTGCATAAAGTCAAAGACGCAAAATAATTTAAACTACTTTATCTCCTTATGCGTTGTATGCTTTCTTTGTTCTTTGCAATACCTCTTTAGCTCTAACTTATCTGTAGTATTGCGATCGTTCTTTTTTGTAGTGTAGTTTCTTCCTTTACACTCAGTGCATTCGAGTGTAATAATCTTTCGTGGTCCTTTTTTCGCCATAATTCCTTCTCGTTTAATTTTCTATTCTGGAGCCCACCACCGGGATTGAACCGGTGACCTCATCCTTACCATGGATGTGCTCTACCGACTGAGCTAGGTGGGCATTTTCATATAACTTTTTATATCTTCAACTTTCCCACTTAAGCAAATTGGTTTCATTGATTTAATTTCATCCGTATAATCCATCAGGGGAACATCATTTAACAAATATATCGGTTTGTCCTGAATATGTGCGAAAGCCATTTCTATTAAGCTATTAGCTCCAATGTAATCTTGAATGTCATTTTTTGTAATGTTTGTCACCAAAACTCCATCACACGAACTAACTGATTGATAGTTATCTTTTATCAGTTCAAAATCTTTTTTTTTGATCGGTATGAGTTTTATTGATCTCCCCTCTGCTAAGTTCATCAACATATAAAGGTAGTAAAACATCAAACCCAATACGCTCAAGTTTCCCTTTAACCTCACAAAATTCTTTGTGAAACTGCATACTTCCAATGACGAATATTTTCATGGTTTTGTTTTTTATGGTGGCGGGGGAGGGATTCGAACCCCCGAAGGCTAATGCCAGCAGATTTACAGTCTGCCCCGGTTGACCGCTTCGGTACCCCGCCAGGATTAATTATTAATTCCAATTATCATTGGAGCCGCCTGTCGGATTTGAACCGACGACCTACTGTTTACAAAACAGTTGCTCTACCACTGAGCTAAGGCGGCATACTCAAATCTACTCTCTTTTTCAAAAAGTGCTAAATTATACTGCTGAGCTAGGATGACAAAATCACTGAAATATTATACTCGTTTTTCGCTCTGTGGTCAATTATATGAACAGAATTTATTCGCTATCGCCTAGCAAGTTGCCTTTTCACGTCGGCATCTTCGGGATCTATCTCTAAAATATGAGTTAAGATGCGAGTATATTTATCAGACTGCCCGTTATCTTTATAAGCATCAGCCAGCATTTTGAGATGTTGAACATCCGGTTCTGCCTCGAGTGATGTGAGACTCTCTAACGC
Organism: bacterium; assembly: GCA_021790235.1. GTDB lineage: Bacteria > Patescibacteriota > CPR2 > UBA1875 > JAJYID01 > JAJYID01. The sequence goes on from JAJYID010000002.1 coordinate 86,808, forward strand.
TCTTACTGCTAGTTTTTTGTTATGATTCTTTTTCGCAGCAAGGGCTAAATTGATGTAACGGCTGCTGATATCCGGATTAATGGCTACCGCCTTTTCGAAAGCAGAGACAGCATTTTTATAGTCTTTCATTTTTAGATAGCTAAGCCCTAGATTATTAAAAGCCGTATCATTGACCGGATCATACTCCACAGTTTTTTGGAAAGCATTCACTGCATCCTCAAGATTATTCTCTTTAAAGAAGATATTCCCGAGTGCAAGATAGGCGTGGTGATTTTTTCTATCCGCCTTTATAGCATCTATCAAAAGTGTTTCAGCTTCTCGCAAATTTCCCTGTTCAAGTTCGCTATGAGCGTCAGAAATCAGCCGGTCAGCACTCTTCTCATCGTTTGATTCTTCCTCCAAAAGCCCTTCCTCGATAAGTTCTTCTTTATCAACATCAACATTCAGTGATTTTTCCTTTTGTTCCTCTACAGGTTTAACTTCTTTTTCTTTTTCAAACGTATCTTCCATACCGTTAAAATTGATTTTTCGGATTATATAATAAGATATACCGATAATAATCGCAAAAGTGATGATTTCCCACATTTACTTTTTATCCTCCGCTGGTTTTTTCTTTTTATGCCCATTTTCATAAGCCAAACAGCACATAAGTCTCCCGCAAATACCGGAAACTTTGCTTGCATTTCTCAGCCCTTCAAACTGTTCTCTTAACATATCCATAGAGATATTATCAAGTTGGGTCAGAAAATTTTTACAACAAATCGGTCTTCCACAAGGTCCAAAACCATCTAAGATTCTAGCCTCATCGCGCTGGCCCATCTGACGAAATAAGACTGTTTTTTGGAGTTGTCTGGATATTTCTCTAACCAAATTTCGAAAGTCCACTCTAGAGTCGGCTGTAAAGTAGAAAGTCACTTTCTCACCGTCCAGAGAAAACTCAAAATCAACAAACTTCATAGACAAACCATGTTCTTCCGCTTTTTTTCGAAAAACATCAATATAACCCTGATGGTCTTCTTTTAATCTTTCAAGCCGTGCCACATCTTTATCACTTAAAATCCTCTGGATATCTTTGAGCGATTCATCTTTTGATGTTTTGGCTTCTTTACCAACATACCTAACCTTACCAACTTCTTCTCCATAAACCGTTTCAACTAGGACAAAATCCCTTACCTCCACATCTCCTTCGGGCGCGCGAAAATCATAAATTTTGATACCTGATCGAAACTGTACCCCTATAACTTTTGCCATAACACTCCCATATTTAAAACCAAATTCTCTAAAACAAATTTAGCTGAAACGTTTGCTCTGAGATAACCTCGCGATCTCTGTACCAGTTCCAATAATTTAATAATATTTCTTTCGTTGTCTTGCCCTTGCAGCAGTCTGCTTCTTAAATTTACTTCTAAACTATCCAAGAGATCTTTTACTAAGCTTTTATCTTTAGCATATTTTTGAACCAGAGAAAATTTCTCATAAACCCTACTTTCTTTCCCTAAAATCATCTTAAGCTCTTGCTCATCAACCTGGCTATACTGTGCTTTGAGCGCGATGCCGAAGTTGACAACCTGACTTCTGGAAACAATCGTTCCTGGTAGCAATGTTTTATCTGAAACTGTCATGATAATAATACTGTTTTCCGGCGGTTCCTCCAAGACTTTCAGCATAGCATTGGCGCTTTCTTCGGTTAAGAAATGCGCATCTTTAATAATTGCAACCTTATACTTAGCTTGATACGGCTTCAAAAATAAATTCTTCTGAATATCCCTAATCTCAGTGATTTTGATCGCTCCTTCTCCTCCAACCCTCAAAAGATCTGGATGATTACCTGTATTTGTCAGCTTGCAATTTCTGCAAGACAAGCAAGCTTCGTCGCTTCTCTTTTCACACAAAACAACTTTTGCAAACTCAAGGGCTGAATCTTCTTTACCAATGCCCTCTTGGCCGACAAAAAGCATAAAATGAGCAAACTCTCCGCTCTTAAGCTGATTTTTTAAATATTCATTATTTTTTATATTTGCAAAAGTAATATTATCCATTTGTGAGACTAATTATAGCAGTTTAAGACCTAAAAATCTACTTAGACCTCAGAATGTTACTCACATAAACTAAACTCGAGTAATTTATTGAATAGTTCAGTCACTACACTAACATATACTAGTGTAGTGAAAGCCAAAAATTATGACGGTCCTATCTTTTTAAAAGCGTCAGCATGTACGGCCAGTTCAATAATTTCATCCATTGGCTTGCTTTTGATAGTTTGAAGAAATTTTTTCAGTTCTATGGTTTCTGGCTTATTATCGTCATCACCGGTTAACACTGGTAACGCCTCCTTCAAAACCATTAGTCTATGCTGGCTAAAACCTCTTGTCTTCAGGTTTTCTAAATAATAATAGTAATACATGAAATGATTCAACTCGTGTAGTGCAACAGAAACAACTCTTTTCTCATCAGCATTTTCATATGCCATAAACCATAACTCATTATAATTATAAGGGCAAATACCTGCAGTAGTCAGATAAACTCCTATTTTCCTGAATGGAAACTTTTTACCAAATAAGCTCTCAAGGTCTCCTATTATTTTTTCTTTGTTTAAATCTAAAAATGTTTGAATTTCCTTAATTTTCTTCTCAAATGCTGGTTTGTTTTCTGCTAATCTTCTTTTAAGAAAATCAAGAATAACTTTTTTCGCTTCATCTTCTGTTTTTGCCGCCATGATCTCTACTTTAAATTTTTCAGGAAATTTTTCTAATAGTCTTTCTTTTAAATTTGCACGTCCGAAAGATTTAAACTGCATCTTCCAAATAGCCTTTAGATAAGGTATTGTGTCTTTTTCTATTGAGTAATCAACTAGAAATTTCATTTTCTGTTCCCATTAAATAATTATTTAAATCTTCCGGTAAATCCGACTTGAAGTAATACTTTTTGCCGAAAAGTTTAAATTTCAGTTCGCAGGCATGAAGGAATTGCCTATCTAGTCCCGAAGAATCGTCTTTTTTGCCATATGTTTTGTCACCCACAACCGGATATCCGATGCCGGCAAGATGAACACGTATTTGATGGGTGCGGCCTGTTATAAGCCGAACCTGAAGTAAGGTCATATCCTCATAATAATTAACGACCTTATACTCTGTCACAGACTCCCGGCCACTAAATGTCGCCTCCATTTTTTTGCGGTCTTTTTCGCTACGTTTAATAGGAATGTCAATACTTCCCTTCTCTGGTTGAATTTTTCCCCAAACTAAAGTAAGATATGTCTTTTCAAATTTCCTATCTTTAATCATCCTTTTTAATTCTTCCTCTGACTTTGAATTTTGTGCGAAAACTATCAGTCCTGATGTATCTTTATCAAGCCGATGTACCACACCCGACCTTTCTTTTTCTGAAATTTTAATCTTATCTTTGATGGCATCAAGCAAAGTACCGCTTTTATGGCTTTCATCGGGATAAACAACCATACTAGGTTGTTTATTTACTATAATAATATTTTCATCTTCATAGATGATTTCAATAGCCGGCTTTTTCATTTTGCTCTGGGGCTTTTCCTCCTCCACAATTATTTTATCGCCATGAGAAACTATTTTATTCGGTTTCTCCATATGTCCATCCAATAAGACCCTTCCTGCTTTAATTTTTTTTTGAGCCTGACTCCTTGTAATACCCAAGAGACTTGATACCACCGCATCAAGTCTCCCTCCTTCACCTTTATAAGTTATATAATTTTTCATAAACTGGCTTTATCAGTTACCTTCTCTAGCTGTTGTCTAGTCCCCATTAAAATTAAGCGATCATTTAGGGTTAGTATCTCATTACCGGCGGGATTGACTTTGCTGGTACCATCAACTCTATTAATCGCCAAGATTGAAACGCAATTCTCTACCTGACTCAAATAAAATGAGACTGGTCTGTTAATATACTCGGATTTTGGCCCTATTTGCAGTTCTTCAATCTGCAGCTCATCGTGCTTTCCATCAACAATAACGTTTAGAAAATCAACAACAGCCGGCCGGAGAGCCATGGTCGCCATGTGATATCCTGCTATTTGCGCAGGCATCGCTACTTTATTTGCACCCGCTTTCATAATTTTAGCTATCCCTTCTTCCCGTTCCGCGCGAGCTATTATGAAAACATCCGGGTTTAAAGATCTGGCTGATAAAACTATGTATAAGCTGTCCACTTCAGAACCGGGTACAACAATAACGGATTTCGCCTTTAGAATACCTGCTTTTAACAAAGTCTTTTCTTCTGTTGGATCTCCGTTTATAACTAAAAAACCATTATCATCAGCGTTTTTAGCTTCTTTCGGATCACGGTCGATAACAATAAATTTCTTTTTCTCATCTGATAATTCCTCGGCAATCTGTTTCCCAACTCTTCCATAACCGCAAATAATATAATGATCGTGGCAATCCTCAATTGTTTTTTTCATAGCCCTCCTCTTTCTGTTTTCTTTAAAGGTCCCTTCAAAAAGATATTCAGCAGCAAATTTTATTACATAGGCCACTATTATATAACTGCCAAATATCAAAAGTAAAATTAGAATTTCAACGTTAAACGGCTGATTAGCTTTATGAAAAAAGTGTGTAAGCAAAATAAGTATTGACTGATAGAAGGCATTCCAAATCGAGTCTCCATTGAGCAACATGAAGCCAACCGTACCAAATGTCAAAAGAATAATAAAAAGTAGAAAAAGTACTTTTATAACATCATTCTGACCTTCTTCTTTTCCCTCACCCTCCTTCATGGCTTAATTATAGCGTTTTATCCCATAAAGAACAACATATTCCAAAGCTTATGGATTTTAGAATATGGCCTGAAAAATCTAACGTTTTGAAAACTGAGGAGCTTTTCGGGCACGTTTGAGGCCGTACTTTTTTCTTTCCTTTGCTCTGGGATCACGGGTCAAAAAGCCTGATTTTCTAAGAGTGGTTTTAGTGGCTTCATCGTACTGGATTAATGCTCTTGAAATGCCATGGCAAACGGCGTCTAGCTGCCCCCCCTTTCCCCCACCGGATGCAATAACCGACATATTAAATTTATCTTTCAGTCCCATAGCCTCAAGCGGAGCAAAGATCAAATCCTGAGCTAAAGGATTTGTAAAATATTCTTTGTAATCCTTACCATTTATCACAACTTGGCCATTGCCTAAAAAAAGCTTGACTCTGGCAATCGCCTCTTTTCTTCTCCCCACAGCTCCATAAAATTTTCCTTTAAACTCGACCGCACTTTCTTTGGTCATTACTTTACCAACCTTCCTTTTTCAATTTTTAGTTTAACCGGTTTTTGTGCTTCATGGTCATGATCTGCATCCTGATAGACTCTAAGCTTTTTCATAAACTCCTTCTGTAACCTGTTTTTCGGCAGCATTCCTCTCACCGCATGCTCTATTACATATTCCGGTTTTTTAGTAATCATTTCTTTAAAAACTGTTTCTTTTAAACCGCCGGGGTACCAGCTATGAGAATAATATTTCTTATTAAGAAATTTATTGCCGCTTACTTTCACCTTGGCCGCGTTAATAATTATGAGATTGTCACCCATATCCATATGCGGAGAAAAACTTGGTTTACCTTTACCTCTTAAAATATCACTGGCAAGTGCCGCCAGTTTACCTAAAGTCTGCCCTTCAGCATCTATCAAAAACCATCTTCGCTCAATATCACCTTTTTTTGCTATAAATGTTTTCATTTCTTTTTTCCCTGAACTTTTGCCTTAGTCTGAATCAGTTTCTTTCCGACTTTTTTGGTTTTTTCTTCTTTTGGTTCTTTTATTATCGTACCCTTGACTTTTTTTACCAGTTTTTCGGTATCCAAAAACTCTATAAACACCATCTCAGCATTATCCCCTACTCGAGGACCGATTTTTGTAATTCTAAGATACCCACCATTCCTTTTTGCGTACAAAGGTGCAAGTTCTTTCAAAAGCTTCTGACTGGCATTAACATCAAGAAAATAAGAGTTTAGTTTACGGGTGGCAGCAAGATCGCCTTTTTTTGCAACTGTAATCATTTTTTCCAGTTGCGAACGGATTGCCTTTGCCTTTGGCAAAGTTGTTTTAACCTTTTCATGTAAAACAATAGAAGTTGCTAAATTTCTTAGCATTAATTCTCTTGGCTGTTTTGCCCTTCCTAGTTTTCTTGTATCAATACCGTGCCTATGCATCTTGAGTTTCTTCCTCTTCTTTCTTATCTGTTAAAAGCCCAAGTTCATCAAGCTTTTCCAAAACTTCCTCATAAGCTTTCGCGCCGAAACCTTTCAGATTTTTCAGTTCGTCAAAACTTCTCTTTAAAATATCATCAACAGTTTTAATGTCATTATTAAGGAGAGCATTGGTAGTTCTCGGAGAAAGGTTGATTTCTTCTACCATAATACCGGATGACTGACTTTGGTCGTCTGCTTCTACAACCTCCTGTTTTTTCACTGTAGCAGACTCTTTACCACTTAATACTAAGAAATGATCTACCAAAATTTCAGATGATTTATGGACTGCTTCCTCAGGAGTTATGGTACCATCTGTTTCAATCTCCAAGATCAGTTTATCAAGATTGGTCATTTGTCCGACACGGGTACTTTCGACATTATATCGAACCCTTCTGATTGGCGAATAAAGTGCATCAAGTGCAATAAAACCAACACCCGTTTTTTCTTTCTTTCTTTTTTCTACCGTTACATAACCTCTACCTCGATCAATGCGAAGTTCCATATCAATCTTTGCTTTTTTATTATCTAATGTAACAATATGTAATTCAGGATTTAAAACCTCTATACTTTGGTTTCCCTTAATATCAGCCGCAGTCACTTTAGCTGGGCCTATTTTTGAAAGAGTTATATACTGGGACTCATCAAAATCTGTGGTTGCTTTTACTCGAAGCTGTTTCAAGTTCATCATAATCTCTACAACATCCTCTTTAACATTTGGGATAGTAGAAAACTCATGAAGTACGCCTTCAATCTTAGCGGAGGTAACAGCTGCGCCATCTAAAGATGACAAAAGCACTCTTCGTAGAGAATTGCCCAATGTCATACCGTATCCCGGATGTAGGGGCTCAATTGCAAAGATGGCAGTATTGCCTTTTGACTCTAGTTTTTTAATTTCCGGAAGTTGTATTTCGTGTAACATTTTTCTCCCTTTCTGGCCTCGCGTTTCTAGCGCGATTTAAGCCACTTTATTTAGAATATAATTCGACTATTAGTTGTTCTTGAATATTTGGATCAATATCTTCCCTTGTCGGCACTGACTTAACTTCTCCTTTGAACTTGACTAAATCTGCTAGCAACCAGTTTATTTCGTTTTTCTCTTTCTTCTCCTTTATTTTAGAAAAGTAAGAGTTTTTCTGGCTGGACTTTTTTACTTCCAGTTTATCTCCAGCTTTCAGTTCATATGAGGGAACATCTACTTTCTTACTATTTACCGTAAAGTGCCCATGCCCGACAATCTGCCTTGCTGTTCTTCTGGAAGGTGCAAAACCCATTCTGTAAACTACATTGTCAAGTCTCATTTCCAGTGTCTGAAGCAAAACTTCACCCGTAAGACCTCTTTTCTTTTCAGATTTTTCATAATAGTTTCTAAACTGCTTTTCCAAAATTCCGTAAGTTCTTTTCACCTTCTGTTTTTCACGAAGCTGGATACCATAATCACTCATCTTGCGACGTCCAGAAGCCAGACCATGTATGCCGGGAGCATATGACCTTCTAAAAACCGCACATTTCTGAGAAGAGCATCTTTCCCCTTTTAAGAAAAGTTTTTCGCCTTCCCGGCGGCACTGTCTGCATTGTTCTTGTATTTTTGCCATTTAAATTTTTATCCTAACGGTTCTTTTTTGAATTTTAAATTAAACTCTCCTGGGTTTCTTTGCTCTGCAGCCATTGTGAGGCAGAGGTGTAACATCTTTAATTGATTTGACATACACTCCTAAAGCTTGAAGCGCTCTCACAGCTGTTTCTCTACCGGAACCAACACCTTTAACATAGACATCTACCTCTGATAATCCGTAGGGTTTCGCTTTTGTCATCGCTGTTTCCATAGCAATTTGAGCAGCATAAGGTGTAGACTTCCTCGACCCCTTAAACCCGGCTGCTCCGGCTGACCCGGTAGCTATAACATTACCATTATCATCAGTGATTGAAATAATTGTATTGTTAAATGTAGCTTTAATATGAACAGCACCTTTAGCAACCGTCTTTTTAACTTTTTTTCTTTTTTTTGTTGTAATGTTTTTTGCCATTTGAATTGTTCCAATTGTTCAAAATGTTTTAGTTTTTTTCAGAAAATTTCAATACTTGAACACTTTTAACATTATTAAGTTTTTGCTGTAGACTTCTTTCTGCCGCTTCCGACTGTCATTTTTCTGCTTCTTTTAGTTCTGGAATTTGTTTTAGTCCTCTGACCCCTAGCCGGAAGTCCAAACTTATGTCTTAAACCTCTATAGGCACCAACTGCCTTTAATCTCTGTACATTTTGACTGGTTTCTCTTCTGAGATCACCTTCAATTGTATAATTCTTTGTAATATAATCTCTAAGCTTTGTAATGTCTGCATCTGTCAGCTCTTTAGTCCTTTTGTTTGGGTCGATGCCGGTGCCGACAAGTATTTCATGACTGCGCGTAAGTCCAATGCCATAAATATATTGAAGTGATGCCTCAATTCTTTTTTCCTCCGGTATATTTACTCCTGCTATTCTTGCCATGATGATTGTTCTAAATGTTTGTTTTGTATTTACAAATCTAACAACTACAATAACTCCTTCATTTTTTAACCTTGTCTTTGTTTGTGTTTAGGGTTTTCACAAATGACTCTAACCACACCTTTACGTCTGATTACTTTACACTTCGAACAAATTTTTTTAACCCCTGCTCTAACTTTCATTTTTTACTCTTCTTTGGACTCTATCTGGATATTGCCAGAGTTCTCATTATTATTTTCTTCCTCTCCCGTTCTCTTTGTTTTTTCCTTATGACGATAGGTGATTCTGCCTTTTGTCAAGTCATAAGGTGTCATTTCTACTGTTACTCTATCTCCCGGCAAGATTTTGATGTAATGCATTCTCATCTTACCGGAAATATGCGCTAAAATAACATGCCCGTTCTCTAACTCTACTTTAAACATTGCATTCGGAAGAGTTTCGAGGACGGTTCCTTCTACTTCAATTACTTCCTTTGTACTCATTGCTTTTATTTCCTTTATCTGATTTTCGTGCGCTAGGCATTATTATACATGAAAGCGCATTAAATTACAATACTTTTTTGCCTAAACAATTTCCTCATAACTTCTGGTAATAATCTGTGCTTTTAACTGGTTTACTATTTCAATAGCTACAGCAACAACAATTAATATTCCGGTCCCGCCTATAGCAACATTCTGATCAGCCGCAAAAAATATCCTCATGACAAAAGGAAAAACAGCGATGATACTTAAAAATATTGCTCCCCAAAGAGTAACTCTCATAATCAAGAAGCTTAGATATTTTTCTGTCTGAGTACCCGGTCTTATACCGGGGATAAAGCCCCCTTGCTTCTGTAAATTTTCAGCCACATCTTTGGGTTTAAAGTAAAGAAAAGTTGAGAAAAAAGTAAATCCAAAAATTAAGATAAAATACATTACTGCATAAGATATCGTCGTGGTTGCAAAAGTGGTTTTAATAAAGTCAGCTGCATTTTTAATCCACACAGTTTTTGCATTTGATAAAAACCCGATTACTTGAGGTATATTCATAAACGCTCCAGCAAAGATAATCGGAATCACACCGGCCATATTAAGTCGAAGTGGTAGATGAGTATCTATCCCACCATAAAGCTTTGTACCGCGCATCCTTTTGGCATAAGAGATTGGTACCTTTCTTTTAGCCTCAGTGATAAAGACGATAGCCGCTACCATTATGAGGGCTAAAATCGATATCCCTCCATATTTAATAGCTGAGGGCGTGTCAAAATTACCGCTCGAAAAAATATTTGATATAGCATTTCCGACATATTGAGGAAGTCTGGCAATAATGCCGGCAAAGATAATAATAGAAATACCATTACCAAGCCCTTTTTCGGTTACAAGCTCACCTATCCACATCAAAAATAGTGTACCGGCAGTAATAGATAAGAGCATAATAAACCAGCCAAAAATATTAATATGAGCCAGCAATGTTTTATTGCTTACATTATTCAGTAAGGTAATCATTCCGAAACCTTCAACAAAACATAGCGGGACTGTCAGATATCGCATGTACCGGTTTAACTTTTTCCTATCTTCTGAATCTTTATTCATTTCTTCAAATTTCGGAAAGACTATAGTCAAAAGCTGAATCATGATCGAAGCAGTAATATACGGTCCTAACCCCATGAGAGCAACTGAAAACCTGGATGTGCCTCCTCCGGAGAACAAATCAAATAAAGGGAAAAGACTATTTTTTGATGAAAAGGCCTGATTAAAAAAGTTTTTTAGGTCAGCCGTAGACGGACCTGGTATTGGGATATGAGAAAAGACTCTGAAAATAACAAGAACAAAAAGAACAAACAAAATCTTTTTGATAAGATCTTTGTTTTTTACAACTTTGATCCAATAGTTCATCCGGCTTCCTTATTTATTTTAAACTATATCAAATATAGTTACTTGGTTTTATTATTACCCTCTTTTTCTTTTGAAACTTTCGACAATATAGTAACTTTTCCGCCTTTTTGCACAATCTCTTTTTCTGCCGATTTTGATATATGCTCCACAGTGACTTGCACCGCCTTATCAAGTTTGCCATTTGCCAAAACTTTAACCGGTAATTTTGCATTCTCAATAATTCCTTTTCCGAGAAGTTTTTCTTTAGTGACTTGGCCGCTCAACTGGTTTAGATCTGAAAAATTTATAATTTGGTTTTTAGGCCGATGGGATTTAAACCCTTTAAGCTTTGGGACTCTCTGAATAAGCGGCATCTGACCGCCTTCAAAACCAATTCGCACTTTGCCACCCGATCTTGACTTCTGACCTTTGGTACCGCGTCCGGAAGTTTTCCCTAAACCGCTTCCTATGCCTCTGCCGACTCTTTTACTTGTTTTGCTTTTAATACTTGCTAGCCCGTGTAAATTCATCTTTTACCTTTCAATTTTTCCTTAGATTTAACAGTCTTATCTTCTTTAATCTTCGTTCCTTTTTTTGTTTCAGCTGATTCCGGCCTTTGTTTTTTCTCAGCTTTTACTACTGTTTCTCTTTCTGAAAGACTTTTTAATGCTTCAAAAGTTGCATAAACGTTGTTAATTTTATTAGAAGATCCGATCATCTTTGAGAGAATGTCTTTAATACCGGATACCTCGATTACTGCCCTGACCGCACCGCCGGCTATCACACCCGTACCCGGACACGCCGGTTTCAAAAATACTTTAGCCCCGCAATATTCCTTCATAATCTCATGCGGGATACTTGTTTCATGAATGTTTATAGTCACTAAGTTCTTCTTTGCCTGTGCCACAGCTTTTTGAATAGCCAAAACCACTTGAGAAGCTTTAGCGACTCCCACACCAACTCTGCCTTTCCGATCACCTATAACAACAGTAGCGCGAAACCTAAACCGGCGGCCGCCTTTTACCACCCTCGTGACACGATCAATCTGGACAACCTTTTCTTCAAACTCTTTCGGTTCCCTTTCAAATGTTCTGCGTGTGTTTTCTACCATATTAATTTCCCTAATTTATATTAAATGATACTAAAATTCTAATCCGCTCTCACGGACACTTTCTGCTACAGCCTGCACTCTACCGTGATAAAGTTTGCCTCCGCGATCAAAAACGGCTTTTTTAATATTTTTCATTTTGGCTCTCTGTCCTAATGTCATTCCTATCTGTCTTGCAACTTCGGTTTTGGTACCGACAATTTTCTTCGCACCTTTTTCATAATCACTAGCTGAAACAAGAGTTTTACCTGTTGTATCATCAATAATCTGGACAAAGATATGCTTGTTTGACGAAAAAACGGAAATACGCGGGCATTCTGTCGTGCCGTATATCTTAAATCTAACTCTTCTTTTTCTGGATTGCCTTTTTTGGACTTTGTTATCTTTCATTTTTATTCCTTAGCAACTTATAAACTAATATGCTATTTACCCGCGGCCTTACCAGCTTTTCGTTTTATTATTTCATCCGAATATCTTATACCTTTGCCTTTATAAGGTTCTGGTTTTCTGACTTTTCTAATATCAGCCGCAAACTGTCCGATAAGCTGTTTATCGTTTCCTGACACGGTAATAGTGTTTTTCTGGACCTTTGTTTCCAGCCCTTCAGGAATAACCATTTCTACCGGTTTATTATAACCCATGTGTAAAACAAGTTTTCCTCCGTCCACTGCGGCTCTATAACCAGTCCCTTTAAACTCTAACTTTTTCTCGAAACCTTCACTCACACCTTGTACCATATTGGCGATTAATGTTCTGGATAAACCCCACATGGCACCGGCTTCTTTGGTATCTTCTTTTTTGGAAACCAGGATCTGATCTTCTGAAACTTTGACGTCCACTTTTTTATTTTTAACAAATTTAAGTTCGCCCTTTGGGCCTTTTACAGTAAGCAAGTCTCCCACAAGGTTCACATTTACACCTTCTTTAATTTCTATTGGCAGTTTTCCTATTCTTGACATTTTAAATTTCCTAATCTCTCATTATCTCACTTAATATATCGTACAAATTATTTCGCCACCAAGCCCCAACTTTTTTGCTTCTGACCCCGCCATCACTCCTTTTGAGGTGGAAACGATAACCATCCCCATTCCTTGCAGAACACTCGGAATATCCCTCTTTTTTGTGTATACTCTACATCCGGGTTTGGAAACTCTTTCAATCTTTTTCGGCTGTTTTTGACCGGTTGAAAGGATCACTTCTATATATCCGGATTCTTTTTTTGATACGCTGAAATTTTGAATGTATTCCTTCTTTTTCATTACATTAAGAACATCTCTTTTCAGTCGAGAGTCAGGTATAAGAACACTTTTCTTTTCAACCATGTAAGCATTCCTTATTCGTGTTAACATATCTGCTATTGGATCATTTACTACCATATATTTCTCCTTTTACCAACTTGATTTTGTTACACCTGGTATTTCACCCTTATTCGCCATTTCTCTAAAACAAATACGGCAAAGCTCAAACTGCCTTATATATCCTCTGGGTCTTCCGCAAGCCTTACATCTGGAAACCTTCCGAGTTGAATACTTAGGTTTTCTTTCTGATTTTACTACTAACGCTTTTTTTGCCATATCTTCTCCTATTTTTTAAAAGGAAATCCCATGTTACTTAATAATTCTTTTGCTTCTTCATCCGTTTCAGCTGTCGTTTTAATATTAATCTGAAGGCTAAATGGATGTGGAAATTTGTCATATGGGATCTCAGGAAAAATACCATGGTCTTTAATACCTAAACTATAGTTCCCATGGCCATCAAACGCCCCGGTTTTAAGTCCCCTAAAGTCTCGAACACGAGGTAATGCGATTGCGACAAGCCGATCCAGAAAATCATACATCTTTTTACCTCTTAAGGTTACTTTGGCACCTATTTCCATTTCTTCTCTTATTTTAAACCCGGCGATTGATTTTTTAGCCTTAGTTTTCACTGGCGCTTGACCGGTAATGATTTTTAAGCCTTCAACAACATTGTCCAATTCTTTCGAATCCTTGGCTCCACGCCCAACTCCAGCATTGATAAAAACACAGTCAATTTTTGGAATCTGCATAACATTATTGTAACCAAACTGATTTTTCAATTTCACCATAATTTCCTTTTTGTATAAATCTAATGTTTGTGACATATCTAAATCCTAATTAACTCAATAATTCTTTACCGCATTTTCTGCAGATTCTTTCTTTCTTCCCATTCTTTAATACTTTAAAACCAACTTTACTTGATTTGTTGCAACCCGGACAAATAACTTGAATATTTGAAATATCAACCGAAGCAGCCTTTTCAACAATACCTCCCTGAGGATTTGACGAGTTTCCCTTCACCGCCTTCTTTATAATGTTTATACCTTCAACAATTGCCTTCTTATCTTTTGGTATCACCGTTAAAACTTTGCCGGATTTACCTCGATCTTTGCCTGTCAAGATGTAAACTTTGTCTCCTTTTTTGATTTTCACTTTCATTTTTATACCTAAATTCCTCATTACTTAACCTCGCTAAAGCACTTCTGGAGCCAGAGAAACAATTTTCATATAGCCTCTTTCTCTCAATTCTCTTGCTACGGGTCCGAAGATTCTGGTTCCTCTAGGCTGCCCATCTTTATTAATTATCACTGCGGCGTTATCATCAAACTTTATTGTCGATCCATCCTTCCTTCTATAACTGCTCCTAGCTCTGACTACTACTGCTCGCACCACTTCCTTTTTCTTAACCGTGCCTTGAGGAATAGCGGTTTTGATACTGCAAGTAATAATATCACCCACCCGAGCATATCTTCGCCTCGTACCGCCTAGAACCTTAATGCACATTATCTCTTTTGCACCGGTGTTGTCGGCCACTTTCAACTTTGTTTGCATCTGTATCATTTTTTACTTCCTTTTCCTTCTATAACTTTCCATCTTTTGTTTTTGCTTTCCGGCTTTGTTTCCTGGATTGCGACAATATCTCCTTCTTTATGTCCCAGGGTATCTGTTGCCATGAATTTAGTCGAAACCTTATATTGTTTACGATAAATGGGATGAGTTTTGACCCTATCGACTCTGACAACTACGGTTCTGTCTTGTTTCGCTGAGACAACTATTCCTTTTAATATTCTAGTCATTTTTTCTCCTTATTTGTCTTGTTTTCTTCTGCTACTAACTCTCGCTGTCTTTTTACCGTCAAAGCTTTTGCAATATCTTTCTTTATAGCCCGAAGCTCACGAACTTTATTCGATTCTTTGGTCCTTACGTCAAATGACAATTTAAGCAATTTGCCTTTAGAATCGTTAATAAACTTATCCAGTTCTTTATCTTTTTTCTCTGCTATTTCTTTAATCTTCATTTTTTACCTCTTGTACAGTTTTCATGACTATCTTTGTCTTCATGGGCAGTTTGTGCGAAGCTAACCGTAGAGCTTCCTTGGCTGCTTCCTCACTAATACCATCCATTTCGAAGATTATTCTCCCCGGCTTCACAGTATAAACGAAATGATCGGGTGAACCTTTACCTTTCCCCATCCCAACTTCGTTTGGTTTTTTTGTAACCGGTTTATCCGGGAATACCCTGATCCATATCTTACCACCACGTTTAACTGACCTTGTCATTGCCCGTCTTGCCGCTTCAATCTGCCTGGAGTTTAGCCAAGCAGACTCTGTAGCTTTTAACCCATATTTACCAAATGAAATTTCATTGCCTCTTGTGGATTTACCAGTTTGAGGGTTCTTTTGGCTTTTTCTAAATTTTGTCTTTTTCGGCATTAACATTAGTGCTCTATCTTTCTTAATTTGTTGAATTTATTTAATCTTCTTAAATCTACTAAAAATTACTTGCTAAAATTGCCACTGGCTTTGTTTTTCGTTACTGAACCATCATAAATCCAAACTTTTATGCCTATTACACCATATGTGGTATTTGCTTCAGCGGTACCATATGCGATATCTGTACGAATGGTTTGCAAAGGGATTTTTCCTTCTGAGGTAAACTCGCTTCTGGCAATTTCCGCCCCATTTAACCTTCCAGAAACCATTACCTTCACTCCTTTAGCTCCAGCTTTAAGCGCTTTATCAACTGACTGTTTCATGGCCCTTTTATAAGCCATTCTTCTCTCAAGCTGTGAGGCTATATTCTCAGCAACTAGTTTCGGATTAATTTCAGGATTTCTAATTTCTTCAATATTTATATCTTTCACCTGCCCTTTAACTATTTTCTGAAGATTTTTCTTTAGCTCCTGGGCTCCTGATCCTCCACGACCGATCAGAACTCCGGGTCTTGAAGTATAAATGTTCAGAGAAACCTGGTTTGCATTTCTTTCTATCTCGACTCTGGCTATTCCTGCTTTTCGCCCTAGATTTTTCATAATAAAGTCTCTAAGCTTAATATCCTCATGCAACTTTTGAGAATAACCCTTATCAGCATACCATTTGCTTGACCAATCTTTGGACACTTGCAATCTAAAACTTATTGGACTTACTTTGTGACCCATTATTTATCTTCCTCCATCTTTACCTTTTCCGTTTTTTTATCATCTGATTTTTTATCTATAGCGCGACTATCTTTATTTTCTGCCGCTTTTTTAATAGGTTTCTGTCTTCCTTCAAGGACTATCGTTACATGAGAAGTTCTTTTCCTGATGGCGCTTGCCATACCTCTGGCACGAGGGCGGTGACGTTTTAATGTCGGCCCTTCATCTATCAAAATAGTGGTAATCAGAAGATCTTTTTTATCCATACCATGATTATTTTCGGCGTTAGAAACAGCTGACTTTAAAGTTTTTTCTATAAGTCTGGCCGCTTTTTTCGGGGTAAATTTCAAAATATCGAAAGCGTGATTAGCGTTTTCTCCTCTAACCATATCCGCTACCAGTCTTGCCTTTCTTGCTGAAATTCTATTGTATTTTGATACTGCTTTAACTTGCATCACTTATCCCAATTACTACTGATTATCCTTTCCTCGCTTGTTCTTTAGCCATCTTACCACCATGTCCTCTGAACTTTCTGGTCGGCGCAAATTCGCCTAACTTATGTCCCACCATATCTTCAGTCACAAAAACCTGAACATGAATTTTGCCGTTATGTACCCCAAAAGTATGCCCTACCATTTCCGGAGCAATAGAAGATCCTCTCGCCCAAGTTTTTATAACCTTTTTATCATTACCCAATAATTTTACTTTCTTAAGTAATTTCTCATCTACATATGGTCCTTTTTTTAGTGATCTGGACATGCTTACCTCTTCCTTCCTCTAACTATCATTTTTGATGACTGCGCTTTTCTATTTCTGGTTTTAAATCCAAGAGCCGGCATTCCCCAAGGAGTTTTTGGATGGACTAGACCAATATCTGTTCCTCCTTCGCCGCCTCCGTGAGGATGATCAACTGGGTTCATAGCTTTACCGCGGACAGTCGGGCGAATACCCATATGCCTTTTTCTCCCGGCTTTTCCTATTTTAATATTCTTGTGTTCCGGGTTTGAGACTTCTCCGATTGATGCTAAGCATTCCTCTAGAACAAGCCTTTGTTCGCCTGATGGCAGTTTTATCTGAACATATTTTCCTTCTTTCGCCATCAGCTGTGCTTTTGTTCCTGCGGATCTTGCAAAAGCTCCACCTTTACCGGGAACAAGTTCGATGTTATATATTACCGTACCAACAGGAATATCCTTTAACGCAAGTCGATTGCCACTTCTAATATCAGCCTTTTCACCAGCTGAAATTTTCTTGCCAACCAGAGTATTTTTCGGTGCTATCATATAAAATTTTCCACCGCCTGTCTTCTCTACGAGAGCAATACGAGCATTTCTGTTCGGATCATATTCGATAGCAGTGATTTTTCCTTCAATATTTCCAGCCATCCTAAAATCAATAACACGATATTTCCTTTTTGCTCCACCTCCATGATGGCGAACTGTGATCTTACCTTGAGAATTACGGCCGGCTTTTTTCTTTATTACTGTAACTAAAGATTTTTCAGGTTTCTTTTTGGTAATATCCAAAAAGTCATCCATACTCATCTTTCGCCTTGCATTGGTTGTAGGTTTTACAAACTTTACTGCCATTTAAATCCCTTTAAACTCCTCAATCTTATCACCCTTTTTGACGGTCACATATGCTTTTTTAAAGTCCGATCTTTTACCAAACTTCCGTCCCACTCTTTTTACTTTACCCTTCATAACAACTGTTTGAACATTTATAACTGTAACTTTAAAAAGTTTCTCAATTGCCTTCGCTATTTCAATCTTATTTGCACGGTTATCTACCACAAAAACATATTTCCCTTCTTCGGCTTCTGCAAAACTTTTCTCACTTATAACCGGCCTTTTTAAAATTTTTGTCATTTCCATTACTTGTTTTCCTTTGCTGACTCTAAGCTGCCGCCTAAAAATACAACCTTTCTAGCCCAGATCACATCGTAAACATTCAAATCTTTCTTTGCGCAGACTTTCACTCCAGCTTTTAAATTCCTTAAACTTTTCGTAATCTTTTCATCTGATTTTTCTACTATAATTAAAACATTTCTGCCTAATTCTAATTTTTTAAATAATTCAGCAAAAACCTTTGTGGAAGGTTTTTCTAGTTTTACAGCTTTGATCGCTATAACATCTTCGTTTTTCTTTGTCGCAAGAGCTGCAGACAATGCAGCCATAGCTTTCTTCTTTGGCATTTTAAGTTTGAAACTTTGTTCCCCTGTCGGCCCAAATGTTACACCGCCTCCACGCCAAATCGGTGATCGGTTTGATCCCGCCCTAGCCCTGCCGGTGCCTTTCTGTTTCCATGGTTTCTTGCCTCCACCGGAAACTTCAGATCTGTCGAGCGTGTTTGCCGGAGCTTGTCTTTGACGCGCAGAAAGAATATAAACAGCTTCGGCTACTAACGCCGGGTTTTCTTTCCCGTCAAAAAGTTTGGTGTTTAAACTCTCTGCCGTCTTCTTTCCAAACTTGTCATAAACTGCTAATTTCATTCTCTATCCTACGCTTCTTATTAAAAGTAATGTTTTTTTAGCACCCGGTACAGCACCTTGGATAGCCAGAATGTTGTTTTCTTTATCTATTTTGCCAACCTTCAGGTTTTTCACTGTAACGCGGGTGTGTCCCATCTGACCCGGCATCTTCATCCCTTTGAAAACATGTTGAGGATACATAGCGCCGATCGAACCCGGTTTTCGCTGATTTCTGGAACCATGAGTCATAGGTCCGCGATGGAAGCCGTGTCTTTTAATCGTTCCGGCAAATCCTTTACCTTTGCTTAACCCCGACACATTTATCTTCTCCCCCTCATCAAAAATATTGCAGGTTATTTCATCTCCGACTTTTATATTTTCTGTATTTATTTTCACTTCCTGCAAATATTTTGGTTGTGCTTTTGATATTTTCAGATGCCCCTTCAAGGGTTTAGAAATCTTTTTAGCTGATCCAAAGCCAAGCTGTACAGCCTCATACCCATCTTTGTCCATAGACTTAATCTGGGTGACAGTACAAGGTCCTGCTTCAACCAAAGTAACGGGGACTATTTCACCTTTTTCTGAGAAATAGTTTGTCATCCCTATTTTTCTAGCTAATATCGCTTTCATTTTCCAGACAAAAAAAACGCTTTCGACACATAGATAGTTTCCTTAAAAAGGACTTTTCCATACCCCGACGGTTAAATATTAATTCCGTTATATCTCAATAACTTAAAAGATTATAAGGCTTATTGTACCAAAAGTCAACTCGAAAAACTATTTTCTGCGTCCTTTCCTAAGAATATTCAAAGGAATCTTTAGTATTTTCTCAGTCTCGGCTTTTACCGGCACATTCCAGCCGATTTTCTCCCTGGTTTTAATCATAGCAAGCAGCTGAAATGGGTGAGTATTTACAAAGTTTCCCGCGAAAATATATTTTATCCTTTTCCTATCTTCTTTTGGAAGCAGTTTCTGGAGTTCTTCTTTTGTAGCTGAAGGGGTGAAAATATAAATATCAGTGATTTCTTTGCGTTTTATAATATCATCCAAAATTTTATCCACTTCCTTTAAAAAAACGACGTCTTGACTCAACTTTATCCTTTTCAAGTACTGAACCCGACTCTAGGACCTTGCCATGTCCGGCAGTTTCAAAGAATCCCTCCTTGTCGGAATAATGGGGGTAAAGCAACTTGAACTCTCCGATTTTTTCCATCCTGGCCATTGCGACAATATAAAAATCAGCTTCATGAAAACCGGTAACAACAATTAAAGCTTTTTTATTTTGGAATTGAGGTAAATCTCTGGTTATTTTCATATTTCAAATTTAACAAATTTTGAGAGAGTTTCATGGTTTAAACTTATAAAATTCAAGTCCCCGGAGCACATCTGTGCTCCGGGGTTATTATTGATCGGATTATTCTCCAGATTCACCATAATCAGGACAAAAAGGAGGTGATTCAGGATCGTCATCTGGCTCCGGATCCTTTGTCAGCTTATAGAGCTGACAGTTTCTTATGACCTTTTCTAGTGAACCGCCACATCTACCACATCTCATGCCATGAATAAAGGGCAACTCCTTCCGTTGTTCATAAGGAAACGGTTTGGGGGTGATCCGCTTTTCGCCCTCAACTATTACTACAGATCCAAGCTTTTCCTCTATCGATTTATAACATACAGCGATACTCGCAAGATTAGCACCGCAATGAGGACAAACACCAATATCATGATTTGCATTTTGTTCTTCTGCAGCTTCCATAATCCCTCCTTCTAGCCTGCTGTTAGCAAAAAATCAAGGTCAATGGATACAGTTGCCAGTAAGGCTTCTTTGTAACTTTTTACCCCCGAAAGGCAGATGAAGCCCGGCTGGCTAAAATCAGGTTGCTCGTCGTGATTGTTAAAATATATCACACTCCCAGTCGACGTTTGACAAAGATAAACATCATGGTGATCCTTAAGTTTGAAGGTTCTCCTCTCTCCCAGAAAAGCGCAGACCCGGCAACTGTTATCTGGGCCTTCGCATTTAATATTCTCTACAGGAAAGAATTCTTTTTTTAGAAGCCCCATCTTAACCCCTTTCATAGTTCCAAATAGTTCGTTTGAAAAGTTCCGCATAAAAAAGAGGATCACCCCTCCCTTTTATGAATTGTTTAAATCAAACTTACCACAAATTTTTTCAAAGTGTCAAATCTGCAGTTTAAAATATTTAATTTAGCTGAGTTAGCCAATCAAAATCATTAAGAACCAAAGAAAATTCCTACTCTAAAATAGGATGTTTTTTGACAAAGTTTTGCTTTTTCCACCACTTCTCAAGACCTAAGTATTGTCCGGCTCCAACTGAAGCAAGCGTGAGTAATACTAAAATATAGACAATATGTTCATCGATAAACGGATTAGTTTTAATAGGAAATGATGATAACCATATGAAAAACATGAGCACTGATCCGACATAGGCAGACAGTTTTACATGGGTACCCAGCAAAAATCCTATCCCGACAAAAAGGAGCCCCAGCATAAAGAGCCAGTCGACCGCAACATTGCCGGCAAACGAATGAAAGAAACCTGCAAACGGTCCTTGTACTGATTTCAAAAAACCAGCTGTCGGAGAAACACCATTAAACCAGGCTTTGCCGGCTTTGGTAGTATACCCCAAACCAAATATTTTATCTAAGGCAGCCCATAAAAATACCCAGCCAAGTACTATACGCGTGAGTCCAAATAAATTCTCTTTCTTCATTTTCAACTCCTTTAATCCTTAAATAAGGATTCAATAAATCCAAGTTAATCATATCCGAACATAAACATATTACAATACTTTTTTTGGAATTGAAAAGGACCGACACGCATGCGTGTCGGTCCTTTAAGCGAGAATATATTTTACTTTCTCACTTTGTAAACCTCGACATCACTTCCCCGGCGGGCACTAAATCGCTTCACCAGTTTCGTGATGTTAACAAGCTCTGGAATATCCACTCCCAGAAGTCCCGGGATCTCTCGGGCTCTGGTAATTCCATTAGCTTCACCGGCAACCGGTTTTACCAGAAAGACGTAGCCGTGAGAATGAGAGACCTCCACGGAAGCTCCCGCTTCGATCGACTCGCCGGTCGAAGAGATCAAATAGACCGGTGTCTCTCCAATCATGACTCGGGCCATGATTGAACCATTCCTGCCCTTGTGGCAGATATCTTGGTCCATGATGGCCGTGCTTATACTTACACCTTTTCTTGGCTTGTACCATGGCTTCATGGGCTGCACTCCGAGGAGTACACACAGCTCTTCGGCAGAATTGACTACCGTAAATCTATTCTTTTCCTGGCCGGGCTTAGGCTTAAACGACTCGAGGCCTATCCCGCTCCTGCCGTTCAGTCTTGCAACCACCCTGGTGTTTGATTCAATAGGAGCACCAGTGTGGTTATTCACAAATCTAATTCCGGTTTTTTGGTCTCCAATCTTGAGACCATCCAGGGGTACTATGAATCCCCGGATCTTAACATGCTTCGGGTTGTTACTCATGACAACCTCCTGATTGCACGGCTAACCTTTTGCAGCCGAATGAAAGACTATATCATAATCAATATCAAATGTCAATAATTTTAGGTAATGTGCGGTCGAGGCTTCGAGCATCTTGGACACTCATACATTAAAATCTATTGTAGCATGTTCAAATCCGGGTAAGCTATTTAAGTATTCAAGCGGTGTCTTCATACCTAAAGACTGGTGC
>JAJYID010000008.1 GCA_021790235.1 bacterium
CTACGGTCTCCAAAACAGTTCGCTTCAAACTGCTACCTCGCATTCTGTCACTCTCTATGGTTTGGATCCTGGTACAGTCTATCATTATCGTGTCCAATCTCTTGATCCTTCCGACCTCAAGGATTATGACGATAGCTTAGCGTATTCGGGCGACCAAACTTTCTCAACTCAGCCGGCCCCGGGAATTAGTGATGTAAAAATTTCAGATATCACCCTTTCGAGTGCTATTGTCAGCTGGAAAACTACTTCCTCGTCGATTTCAACTATCAAATATGGCAAGACCAGCTCCTATGGCAGCGAACTTACTGATTCTTCCGGTTCGGCTGTGACCACTCATACAGTTAGAATTCCAAATCTTCAGGATTCCTCAACCTATCATTTCAAAATCTACGGCACCGACACAGACGGCAATGTTATGCAATCGGATGATTATAGCTTTGACACCTTAACTTTTCCGAAGATTTCTGACGTGAAACTTCAGGAACTATCCGGAAACTATGCGGGGCTCAAAATAGATTGGACTTCCAATGTGCCCACCACTTCCACAGTTGTTTACACCGGACCGGACGGCCAAGCTCAAGAAGTCTCCAAAGCTGACCTAGTCTTGAGCCATGAGATTATAACCCCTCATTTAGCCGATAACTCTGGCTACACTATCACTGTGAGCGGCAGAGATGCTTATGGTAATGCGACTGTGCCTGACAGCCAAACCTACAAGACGGCTTTTGATACCACTCCGCCGGTTATTACAGACATTACTACTGAGACCTCCATTAGCGGGTTCGGCACAGAAGCCAAGGCTCAGATTATTGTTTCCTGGAATACTGATGAGCCGGCTACCTCCCAGGTTGAATATTCAAAGGGTGTTTCCGGAGATACTTACGGCATGTCTACCAAAGAGGATGATTCACTAGCTACCTCTCATGTAGTGGTGATATCAGATCTTGATTCTTCAAGCTCATACTATTTCAGAGTGGTTTCCAAAGATGCTTCCAAAAACGAGGCTAAGTCTGATGAAAACTCCGCTTTAACAGAGCAAGCCCAGTCCTCGATTTTTGACCTTGTTCTCAGATCTTTTGAGTCAACATTAGGATGGCTTTTTGGGGGGTAAGGACTTAGAATATTATTAGTTGATTCAGTAATTTCATGGTAATTGGAATAAAAAGCGAGGGTAAAAAAATGGCATCTGACTTGCAGGCTACCTTAGAGGTTAAAAATCTAAAAAAAAGTTTTTTGGTTGGTAAGACACAGATTCCTATTTTGAAAGGGCTTGATCTTAAGATTGGGTTTGGTGAATTTGTAGTTATTCTAGGGCCTTCAGGCTGCGGTAAAAGTACTCTTTTAAATACTTTATTAGGTCTCGAGGAGCCGACTGAGGGACAAGTTTTCGTTAGGGGCAAAAATATTTATACTATGGATGAAGATAGACGTGCCGCTTTTAGAAGACAAAAATTTGGGGTTGTTTATCAGCAGCCAAACTGGATCAGATCTCTAAATGTTATAGAAAATGTCGCTTTCCCTCTAAATATTGCCGGTGTTCATCATCATATTGCTTTTAAAAAAGCCAAAGATATTTTATATCTTTTTAAATTTGACCAATATGAAAAATATTATCCAATGGAACTTTCTGGCGGCCAACAGCAAAAATTAGCAATGTGTCGGGCACTCATTGCTAATCCTTGGATTGTTTTGGCTGATGAACCTACCGGTAATCTAGACACGGTGACAGCTGAAGATTTAATGTATGATCTTAAAGTTTTAAACAGTGAGTCTAGAAGGACGATAGTTATGGTGACTCACAATCCGGAATATGAAAGATATGCGACTAAACTTGTATATATGGAAGACGGCTTAATTAAAAGAATTAAACAGATTGCAAAGCCTATTATAAGTCACAAAGAGGAAGAAGAAGTTATTGATTTGGCTGAAGGAGGGTTAGTACAGTGAAATACAGATTTATCCTCAAACTTGCTTTCCGGAATTTGACCAGATATAAACTAAGGACTTTCTTAACAGCCGGCGGTGTGGCCATCAGTATAGGATTTATTACCTTTCTTACATCACTAGGTTATGGTCTCCAAAAAGTTGCGACAGATCAAATAGCTAATATGGATGCGCTGAAAGTTCTTGATGTTGACACAGGAAAATCAAAAATTGTCAGTATTAATGATGATACGTTGAATAAAATGTCTAATCTTTTTGGTGTAGACAAAGTCTATCCAGTCGTAAGTGTTGCTGGGAATCTTAGTCTTCAAGGTTCAAAGGTAGATGGAATAGTCTACGGAAAATCTCAAGATGTTTTAAATATTGAAAAACCGAAAATTTTAGCAGGTAAAACCTTTGAGAATGATTCAGCAAAGGAAGTCTTAGTTAATGAGTCTGCCGTCAAGAAACTTGGTGTTTCTAATTATAACGATATTTTAGGCAGAGAACTTAAACTAAATATGATACTTCGGCCGGAGCTGCTTGCACAAAGTCAGACAAATCAAAACGTTGAAAAAAATTATAGGATTGTCGGTATCCTTCAAGATGGGAATTCTCCATACGTATATTTACCGATTAAAAACCTTACAGCACTAGGTATAGTGAACTATAGCGGTGCAAAAATTAAGGTGACTAGCCAAAACAATGTCGATAAAATCAAAGTTTTAATAGAACATATGGGGTTTAAAGTGAGCTCTGTGAAAGACACTGTCGATCAGGTAAATCAATTCTTCAGTGTCTTTCGCATGGTTTTAACTGGATTTGGTATTATTGCAGTTGTAGTTTCTTGCATTGGTATGTTCAATACCTTAACCATCTCCTTAATTGAAAAAACTAGAGAAATTGGCCTTATGAAATCTCTTGGAACAACAAAGAAAGATATTAGAAAAATATTTATTACAGAAGCTCTTCTTATTGGCGTTATTGGTGGTATTGTTGGTACATTTTTAAGCTTTCTTCTGGGTGTTTTCTTAAATACAAGTATTTATACTCTTGCTAAGTCTACAGGTAATACCCCAGTAGAAATTTTTGTTTTTCCGATGCAGCTTGTGGTAGTTGCCATGGTACTTTCAATTTTGATTAGTTTCTTGACCGGCGCCTACCCGTCCAGGCGCGCCTCGAGAATCAGCGCCCTGAATGCTTTGAGATATGAGTAATAATAATTCACAATTTAAAATTAGTAATTCAAAATGAAAAGTTCAAAGCCAGCCGACATTAATTTATCAGATAAGGCGCGAAATCTAAAATCGGGTTACTATGAGCACTATAAAGGCGGAAGATATAAAGTTTTAGGGGTAGCCTTGCATAGTGAAACACTCGAAGAAATGGTCATATACCAAGCGCAGTATGGAGAAAAGCTGGTTTGGGTTAGGCCGATAGACATGTTTCTTGGCGAGAAAGTGCTGGATGATGGTGAAAATGTCCCAAGGTTCCGGTTCTTAAAAAAGTAATGTGTTAGCTCTTGTATACTAGTTTAGCTTGAGGTGGGTGATAAAATATTAGTATGCAAAGAGGCGTTGCTACATTTACACTTGATTGGGGAAAATGTCCGCCGTGGCTTTTTCGGCGGATGGTTTCGCTTGGCCGCGAAATGACACAGGTCCTGATTGCCGAATACGGACCGGATGAGTTCGTGAAGCGCCTAGCCGATCCGGTCTGGTTTCAATCGCTCGGTACGGTTCTTGCCTTTGACTGGAATGCCAGCGGGTTGACTACAATATTAACAGCAGCACTTAAAGAGTCGATTCGCGGACAGGAACGGGATTTGGGCGTTTTTATTTGCGGCGGGAAGGGTAAAACTTCACGTAAAACTCCGGATGAAATCACGGATTGGGGGCAAAGATTATCTTTGCCCGGCGAAAAGACGGAAAACTTAGTCTACAACTCTAAGATGAGCGCCAAAGTCGACAGCTCCTTAATTCAAGACGGTTATCAAATCTATCACCACAGCTTTATATTCAGCCGAAATGGCGCGTGGGCGGTGGTTCAGCAAGGTATGAACACTGATGACCAAACGGCTCGGCGCTACCATTGGTTCTCGGACGACATTAAGGATTTAATTGTTGAGCCGCACAAGGGAATTGCTTCACAGCGCATAAGCAGTTTAAATGACACGTTAAATATGTCCTCGAAGAAATCAGACAAAAACAGACAAATCTCAACCGAACTGGTTAACTCGAACTTCAAAACAGTGATGAAGGACATTGAAATCTTACGGCGCCACTCATCCGATTTGTCGAAAATGATTAGCTATCGAGAAAACAATGGCGATACAACCACCTTAGCTTCATTAGCGCGGAAAGAGTTCAAAACCCATCCCGTGATGGCGGAAGACTTTGGTAAAAGCAAATATTTAGAGCGAATACTAAACAAGCTGACGGACGAGAAGCCGAAAAATTACGAGGAGTTGGTAGCCACCAAGGGCGTAGGACCCAAAACCATCAGGGCCTTGTCGCTTGTTTCAGAAATTATTTATGGTGCCGATGCCAGCTATGAGGATCCGGCGAGATACAGCTTTGCCCATGGCGGCAAAGATGCGACTCCATATCCGGTTGACAAAGAAACTTATGACCAGACCATATGTGTCTTGCAAGAAGCAGTTAAAAAGACTAAAATAAATACTCTTGATAAAGAAAAGATTCATTGCAGACTAGATAAGGCGAAAGGATAAAATGCCGGATCCGAGTGTAGAAATTTTAAGGTTTGAAACTTACCTTCAAATGATCAAAAATTCTGTTGGTACGGAAAAATTTAAGAATTTTTATATTCTAGATAAAAAAACCGGAAAACCCAAGGATATTTGCAAAAACGGTGAGAACTCCTGTGCCTTTTTTGTCTCCAGTATTTTAACTCTTGCCGGTTATGATGAACACCCGCACCTGGTTGTCGACACAGTGATGAAAAAACTAAAACAAAACGGTTGGGTAACAGTCTCAGGCGGTGATTTAGTTGAGGGTGATGTAATTTTCTGGGAAGAAGCAGATCAAGGAGACAGTGATTTACATAAACATGTCGGGTTTTATGTTGGTTCTGAAAAGGCAGTCTCAACTTCCTGGAAAAAGAGAAAAGTTATTACTCATCATTTTACTTTTGGAAAAGCTAAGGGCAGCCAGCCAAAGAGAAAAATTGAACTTATTTTGCGTATCCCTGAGGCACTTAAAGAGCGTAGAATTACACAAAGCCAAATGCGAGTTTCCTGATATAATAGTTATATGGAAAAGACGGCGCTTGCAATAGTAAAAGATTTAAAAGACCGGGGTTTTGAAACCTATTTTGCCGGCGGTTCGGTGCGTGATATCTTGCTTGGTAAAATCCCCAAGGATTATGACATCGTAACCTCTGCCAAACCGGAAGAAATCGAGGACATTCTCGAACATACTATCCCGATAGGCAAGA
>JAJYID010000003.1 GCA_021790235.1 bacterium
TTAAAAGAAGTTAACGCCAGACACTGTGTTACATACAATACGTATCGGCCGCATGAATCTTTGGCCAACAAAACACCACTACAATATTTAAATAGTTTAGAAGGATTTGAAGGTTCAAATTTAGATTGCAGTGTCCTAAATGTCTAGACCCTGTACCTTCATTATACCTAGATGATCAGATTGATTAATATTTCCCAGTCTTTGGGGCTGTCTAATTCGATTAGGATTACTCTCTGCCATCTGCAGGAAAGAAACTTCCCTTTGACGGCATATCAACGACTTCTTTTTTCTACTTTGTCTGAATAACGAGATCTTTCATAGGAAAAATATAAGGATAATTTATGGCATTTTTAAATGGATTATTTGACAAATGAGCAAGCCCGTCAGAAATGAAGACGGGCTTTATGATAATCAATATCCCTGGCAATCCGCCAACTTTGTCTCACTAATCCAAGGCCTTTCAGTAAGAAACACATTATCTTTCCAGGTAAAAAAATAAGTGCGACTGATGCGGATTCGCCGCGGATGGCTCGAAGTATAGCCCACGGTACAGTAACAATCAAGCATCCTACTACCAAGACCAAGCTGGTCAGACCAAACAACACACAAAGTACTTTGATTTTCATTCCCATACCTTTAGTTTGCAAATGAAAAACTTTCCAGCTTTGATTATATCACTTATTGAAGGACATTACTACATGCGGCTTTATCTTCCGAACAGCACTTTTTGTATTTTTTATCATTTTCGCTAAATTTACCCATTTCAGGAGTTTTTACCGCAACATTTCTTATATTTTTTTGGGTTGCCTGTATTAAGGTCTATTGCTCCGCATGGACATGGATCATTTCGTCCGACTTTGTTATTCTTTCGAATAGTCTGGTTTTTCTTAGCTTGATCGGCTGCTTCATGGTGTATGATATTGGTGTTTTGAGATTTATTGCTCGAAGCTGTTTGATTTTCTGTTCCTTGTTCAATAGAATTTTCTGATAACTTTTCAAGCCGTGTCTTTTCTCCTGTTTCCGGATTTTGAAGATGTACTTTGAATATTACGTTTACTATTTCACTTCTGATTCCTGCCAGAAATTGTTGAAACATTCTGTATGACTCTTTCTTATATTCGACCAAAGGCTCCATTTGGCCGTAAGCGCGAAGCCCTATCCCCTCTCTCAAGTGGTCTATGGCATCTAGATGGTCAATCCATAATGTGTCAATAATGTGAAGATACACCGATCTCTCAATATTTCTCATAATTTCCGGTGTGAATTCTTTCTCCCTAGCATCATATTGCTTTTTAATATAGGAAATTGTTTGTTCAACTATTTTATCCAGATCTTCTTTTTGAATCTTTTCCTTGAAAACGTCATCAGTTGGGACAATAGCCTCAAAATTTTTTATAAAATCATCCGCATTGAACTCTTCTGTCTGAGCATTGATATTTTCGTTAACCATATATTCACTAGCTTCATTGAAATGCTCTAAAATTTCTGATTTTAAATCACTGTTTTCTAGGATCATCCGTCGTTTCCCATACACATATTCTCTTTGCTTGTTCATAACATCGTCGTACTCAACAAGGTGTTTTCTGATGTCAAAGTTGTGTCCTTCTACCTTGCGCTGTGCACTTTCTAAAGATTTGGAAATCATTTTGTGCTGGATCGGCTGGTCTTCAGGTAACCCTAGCTTTTCCATAACGCCGCCAATTCTATCCGAACCAAAGATTCTCATAAGGTCGTCTTCCAGCGAAACATAAAACTGTGTAGAGCCGGGATCGCCCTGACGGCCACAACGGCCTCGAAGCTGATTATCAATACGTCTCGCCTCATGTCTTTCACTTCCGATCACATGAAGCCCACCAAGCTCTGTAACTCCTTCGCCCAAGATGATATCGGTTCCTCTTCCAGCCATGTTTGTGGCAACGGTTACTGCGCTCTTTTGTCCTGCCCCTGCTATTATCATGGCTTCTTTTTCGTGGAATTTTGCATTTAATAAATTATGTTTTATACCCCTTCTTTTTAGCATTTCACTCAAGAGTTCATTTTTCTCAATGGATACAGTGCCAACTAGTACGGGTTGGCCTTTCTCATATCTCTTACTAATATCTTCAACAATCGCATTAAATTTCCCCAGTTCATTTTTATAAATCACGTCGTTCAAGTCTTCTCTGATATTCAGTTTGTTAGTGGGTATAACAATGACATCGAGTTCATAGATTTTGTGAAACTCTTCCGCTTCCGTCTCGGCTGTACCGGTCATACCGGAGAGTTTGGTGTAGAGGCGGAAATAGTTTTGAAATGAAATTGTGGCAAGTGTTAGGGATTCGCGTTTAATCTCTACACCCTCCTTTGCCTCGATTGCCTGGTGCAGACCTTCCGAGTAGCGTCTGCCTTGCATTAAGCGTCCGGTAAATTCATCAACAATCACCACCTCACCCTCTTTTACTACATAATCCTTATCTTTTTTAAACAATGCTTCTGCTTTCAAAGACTGCTCGATATGATGGACAGTTTCTATCCCGCCTTCTTCATAGACGTTATCCATTCCGAGCATTCGTTCCATCTCGGCTATCCCGTCATCTGTCAGAGTAACAGCTTTTTGCTTCTCATCTATTACATAATCCTTGTCTTTTTTGAGGTGGCTGGCAAGATTGGCAAATTGATAATATTTGCTTGTAGCTTCTTCGACATTCGCAGAAATAATAAGCGGAGTTCTAGCCTCATCTATTAAAATAGAATCTACCTCGTCGACTATGGCAAAGTTGAGATCACGCTGGACCATCTGATCGAGCGATTGCACCATATTGTCGCGAAGATAGTCAAACCCGAATTCATTGTTAGTGCCATATGTGATGTCGGCTTCATATGCTTCACGTCTAGTGACAGGACGCATATGTTTGGTTTTTTCATCAAGAGCGGTTTCATCTTCGAACTTTTCGTCATAAATAAAAGCTTCTTCGTGGATAATGACACCGACGCTTAAGCCTAGCCCATTATAGACAGCTCCCATCCAGCCGGCGTCTCTTTTCGACAGGTAATCATTGACCGTTACAACGTGTACACCGAGACCGGTTAAGGCATTTAGGCTGGCTGCCAGAGTTGCTACTAGTGTTTTTCCTTCTCCGGTTTTCATTTCTGTAATTTTACCTTGGTGCAGAATGTTTCCACCAATGATCTGGACGTCGAAATGACGCATTTTCAAACGCCGGCGCGATACCTCTCTGACTAGTGCGAACATTTCAGGAATAAAGGGTTCTAAAATTTTCTTGATTTTTTCTGATTTATTTTTCTTTTCCTCGTCTTTTCTAATATTTTTTTTAATTTCTTTTTGGACCTTCTCTTTTATTTCCCAAACTCTCTTTTTGATTTTGATGTCACTAATAGTTTTAATATCATCTTCTATTTCGTTCACTTTATCGACAATAGGTTGTATTTTCCTGATTTCTTTATTGTTAGGATTCCCAAATAAATTTTTTAGCATTGTAAATTATACCAAGATTTAGATTTATAAAAAGACGATAGCTTAACTTTTCTTGAAAAGTCGTCTAACCATTTCCTTACTTTTTGCGAGTTTATTCTTTTGTTTATTTTTTCCTTTATATTTACTAAGCTTTCTTGATGCTTTTTGCTCCATTTCATCGATTGCCGCAAAGAGGTTCTTGCCTTCTCCTTTGGCAGAAATGTCTTTGCCAGGGATTTTAATAAGAGCTTTGACAAATGCGGCTTTATCTTCCGTTTTGTTATGGTCCTCTTCTAGGGCTAATTCTACTCCTATGATGTTAATCCCATATTTAGCAAACTTCTCTGTTTTTCCCGTAGCATATTTTTTAATATCTTCAGTCAACTCAGTTTCAACTCCGCGGATATCAATCTGCATTTTTCTCTCCCATTTATTTCTAATTGTGTATTATATCAGATACAACCTTGTTATTTTATGTGATTTGCCCAAAAAGAGACAAGACGCAAGTTATAAGATATAAAAAATTCAAATCCGATCTTATTAATCATTTTAATCATTGTTTTTTGTGTCTTGTTGCTTCTCCCTAATTTCTTTTATACCAAACATATATTTTTGTAACATTTTCGGAATTTTGACCGAGCCATCTTTCTGCTGGTAATTCTCCAGAATTGCTACCATCGGCCGGCCGGCAAAAGCCGTAGCGTCATTCATATGGGCGTATTCAGTTTTACCGTTAGCTTTCCTGACCTTAATATTCAGTCTTCTGGCCTGGTAGTCGCTGTTGTAGTCAGAAGTATTAGTTTCGCGATACTTATTCTGGGTTGGTATCCATGTTTCCAAGTCAACTTGCCGGAAATCCGGATCTCCCATGTCTCCAGTGCAAATAGCCACCGCCTGATATGGAATATCTATTTTCTGTATCAAATATTCCTGAATAGCAATTATAAAATCTTGTTCGACTTCACCTTCCTCCGGTGCAGTAAATGACACAATCTCAGACTTATCAAACTGGTGAACTCGGATTATTCCTCTGGTGTCTTTGCCATATGAACCGGCTTCACGCCTAAATGCTGTTGAAAATCCGATATATCTTAGCGGCAGATCTTTTTCTTCAAGTATTTCTCCCGCATGTATCGCCCCAATAGTATGTTCGGCACTCCCGACAAGATAGAGATCATCTTTTTGGGTATAAAACTTGTCTTCCTTTGGCTCAAGCCGTCCCATGGCTTCTAAATACTTAGGTTTAATCATATCCGGCGGAAGTATCGGAGTAAACGGTTTTGTCGATACGTTAAGGTTTGCATCCTTTGCAATTTTTTTCAGAGTTTCCTCATTTGTCAGAGTCTCAAACACAAACTGTAAAAGAGCATATTCAAGCAGTACCATTTCGTTTTTTAAGTAAAAGAATCTTGCTCCGGTTATTTTCGCGGCATGAGGCATATCAATCAGGTCTAGTGTTTCCCCAAGTTCCAAGTGATCTTTTGGTGTAAAACCAAACTTTGGTACCTCTCCTACTTTTCTTAAAACCACATTTTCACTAGCATCTTTCCCGATTGGTACATTCGGATGAGTAAGGTTTGGAATTTGGAAATAAGTTCTTCTGTATTCCTTTTCGATTTTACCCAATTCTTTCGTAAGTTTTTCTTCATTTTCCTTGATCTTCTTTAACTCTTTTAATTCATCATGAGTTGGTTTACCTTTTGGCTGTTTTTTCTGTGCTCGCAATGTATCAATATTTTGGATCAGCTTAGACCTTTTTTTGTCCATACTCAAAAACTTATCGATGTCTACTTTAACACCGCGATCTTTATTATTTTTCTTTATTTTGTCGGGATTTTTCCGAATATAGTTAATATCGATCATATGGAGATTATATTATATTTTATGTTAAAAACCAAATACTAAACAAAAAATGGAATGACTTGTTCAGCAGATTCGACCCGCTTAGCGGGTCGAATCTGCAAGATACAGTAATAAAAATACAAGAAAGCCTTCTTCTAGGCTTCCTTGAACTCCAGACTCACTCACCGGGAGTGTTTGGGAAGTATACCCTCGTCTTGCTGGCGTCAAATACAATATAGAACTTGCACTGCTTGGTTTCATTAGTGGAAATAACCAAAATATGAGCATTTTGTTTGTTTATTTTGTGCTTGAGTTTTATTAAGAAATAATTTCTAAATTATAGCCAACCATTCTATCACCATCAAAAAAGAATTCTCCCTTAATTTTTTTTCTGTCTAGGATGAGGGGCAGCCATAACTTATCGCTCTCCCACATTTGGTTATAAGGAATATCTTGAATATTAAACCATTGAGGTCTCATCTCTTCTGTTTCAACTGGCTCCCCTTTAAACTCTGAGAAAATATAAATATAAGTAATAAAATTTGTAAACTCTAAAGTGCCAACCTGCATCATGTCTTGAGGAATAATTTCGGCTTCTTCTTTGATTTCTCTTAAGGCAGAATCTAAGATTGTTTCATTTGGTAATTTTTTTCCGCCGAAACCATTCCAATACCCTGCTCCATGCCCCCGTTTCTTTATACCTAGAAGAATTTTACTCTCTCTGATGCACAGAATTATAGATGTTTCCTGTTTCATGATTCATTTTTCCGGTTTCATAATCGGGAAAGTGATGATTTCGCGCATTACGGGCGAGTCTGTGATAAGTGTTGTCAGCCTTTCTATGCCAATTCCATTTCCTGCTATCGGCGGCATGCCATACTCCATTGCTTCCACGAAGTGATCATCGGCACCAAAGGCCTCCTCATCTCCGGATTTTTGGAGTTTTCGCTGCTCGTCAAATCGTTCTCTCTGATCTATTGGATTGTTCAGCTCCGAGTAGCCTTTGCAGAGTTCTTCCCCACAAACGAGAAGTTGCAGTTGCTGGACTTTATCCGGTTCATTTGATTTCCTTTTTGCCAGTGGTGATACATCTACAGGATGATCAATTAAAAATGTTGGCTGTACGAGCTTTGGTCTCGCTGTTTCTTTATAATAATCATCTATAAGTTTTCCTCTGCCAGCTTTTGGATCGACCTTGAACTTTCTTTTTTTCAGCTCTTTTGCAAAAGCGTCTTTGGTTGGATATTTATCAATATCAATCTTGGCATATTTTTGCATCACTTCCCGAAATGTAACAACTTCAAATGGTGGCTTGAAGTTTAGCCTCTTGCCTTGATAGATAATCTCATAGCTGCCACAAATTTCTTTGACAACAGCAGAGAAAAGCTTTTCTGAGATGTTCATTAGGTCATAATAGTCTGCATATGACCAATAGAATTCACAGTTTGTAAACTCAGGGTTGTGTGCTTTATCTACTCCTTCGTTTCTAAATGCCTGCCCTATTTCAAATGTTTTTTCGAAACCGCCGACCATCATCATTTTCTGCCATAGCTCGCCGGTGCAGATTCGCATATATATATCCATGTTGTAGGCGTTTAGGTGTGTTTTAAACGGTTTTGCGGCCGCACCGGAAGGATTCAGTTCAAGATATGGTGTAAAAACCTCTTCAAATCCGTTTTTCATAAGGAATTCTCTGATAAATTGAATAATCATGGTTTTGGTTCGTATTTTATTTTTGGACTCTTCATTTATTAGGAAATCCAAATATCTTTTTCGATAACGTGTCTCGATATCCTTCAGTCCATGCCATTTTTCAGGGAGTGGTTTCATGGCTTTTGATAGGAATTTCCAATCTGTCACCTCGACTGATTCTTCTCCGGCTTTAGTTTTGAAAACTTTCCCGGTCGCCTGTATATAATCGCCCATATCGACATATTTCAAAATATTATATGTTTTTGCTAAATTATCGAAACGAAAAAAAAGCTGAGTCTGGCCGGATACATCTTGTATGTTTGCAAAGAGAATTTTTCCATGGCCGCGCTTGACCATGATTCGTCCCAGAACGGTAACCTGCTTTCCTTCCAGTTTTTTAAATTTTTTTTTGATATCAGCGGCATAATGCGTCCTTTCCCCCTTTGCCGGGTAAGGATCAATATCTGCCTCGATCAATTTCTTTAAGTTTTCTTTTCTTTGTTTAATGAAAATATCTTCCGCCATTTCTTCTCCTTAAAACAAATTATAGCTTAAAATTAATATTTATAAAACAAAAAGTCTCTCGAACTTCCCGAGAGACTTTATTGAGTGTTAAAAAATTTATTTAATACTTTTGACTTTATATTTCAACTCGCCAGCCGGGACTTGTACAGTTACTTCATCGCCTTTTTTCTTACCTAAGAGTGCTTTACCTATGGGAGATTCGTTTGAGATAAGCCCCATTTCAGGATCGGCCTCATATGAACCTACAATTTTGAACTTCGCCTCGCCTTTTGCAAAGTCTACAACTACTGTGTGTCCGACACATACTTCATCTGTAGTTTTGCATGCAACTTCTTCAATAATTTTTGCATTTTTTAAAATATTCTCTATTTCCGAAATCCTACCCTCTATAAAAGCCTGTTCATTTTTGGCGTCATCATATTCGCTGTTTTCACTTAAATCACCAAACTCTTTAGCTTTTTTTATTCTTGTTGCTATTTCTCTTTTTCTGACTGTAGTCAGTTCCTTTAATTCATTTTGAAGTTTTTCCAAACCGCTGCGAGAGATATAGATTTCTTTTTCCATAATGTTTCCTTTTCTTTATAAGTAAAAATAGAGAGAAAAAAATAAGCTTTTAGTGCAAAACCAAAACTTACGTTAATGATAAACGTGCCATAAGATTGTAGCCATCTGTGAGCGGTTTGTCAATAATATTTTTTAGAGATTATACACAAAAAATCTTTTAAGTTTAGCAATATCAAGCCTTTTTTGATCCATAGTGTCTCGGTCACGAACTGTCACGGTGCCATCTTCTAAGGTATTAAAATCAACTGTTATACAATACGGTGTGCCAATCTCATCTTGTCTTCTATAGCGCTTGCCGATATTGTCATTGTCATCAAACTCACACATAAAATCTTCTTTCAAATTGTCGAAAATTTCGTGTGCTTTTTTGACCAGCTCAGGTTTATTCCTAAGGAGCGGGAATACTGCAATCTTAATAGGCGCTAGATTTTTCGGAAATTTCATTATAACACGTTCTCTGCCGTCGTTTTTTTCTTCTATATAAGATTCAGTCAGTACCGCTAAAAATGTTCGGCCGACTCCCACTGAAGATTCTATAATATGAGGAATAAACTTCTTTCCGGTTTTCGGATCTGTATACGTGAGATCTTTACCTGAAAACTTTGCATGCTGGCTTAGATCATAATCTCCTCGCGCATGTATGCCTTCAAGCTCGCTGAAACCAAAGGGAAATTTATATTCAATGTCGTATGCTGCTTTTGCATAGAAAACAAGTTTTTCGTGTTTATGCCACTTCAGGTTTTTTTCACTCAAACCTAATTTAAGATAATATTTCCACCTGGCCTCTTTCAGTTTCTCATATTCCTTCATCTCATCTTTAGGGGCAAGAAAATATTGCATCTCCATTTGTTCAAATTCTCTTGTTCTGAAGATAAACTGACGAGCCGTGATTTCATTTCGAAAAGCTTTACCAATCTGGGCTATGCCAAAAGGAATTTTAACTCTCACAGAATCAAGGACATTTTTGAAATTTACATATATCCCTTGGCAGGTTTCTCCGCGAAGGTATGCAGGGGGTTCACTTGGATTGTCTGTGATATTACCAAGATTTGATTTAATAAGCAGGTTAAATTTACGCCCCTCCGTAAAATTATTTTTACCGCAGGCTGGGCAGGCGATTTTCTCTATGTTTTCTTTAAAAAGCTTATTGATCTCTTCTTCTGACATTTTTTCATCAGCTTGAACTTTTATTATTTCAAGTAAATGATCCATTCGAAATCTGGCGTGGCAGTTTTTGCATTCCGTCAGAGGATCGGAAAAGCCGGCAACGTGTCCCGATGCTTCCCAGACGCGAGGGTTCATAAAGATTGCGCTATCAAGTCCGACGATATCTTCTCTTAGCTGAACCATTTCTTTCCACCAGAAATCTTTAATATTTTTCGATAGCTCAGCACCGTATGGACCATAGTCATAAATGGAAGCAAAACCGCCATAAATCTCAGACGAAGGGTAGACGAATCCTCTCCTTTTTGCGAGTGAAACGATTTTTTCCATTAAATCATCTTTTTTCATAAATTCTCCAAAATATCTTCATAGTCATTATCATCTATACGTTTCACTTTTTTCAATATTTTTAAATCTGAAATAAAGTCATCGTAGATTCGTTTGTAAGCAGACCCATCTTCATCTTTTAGAACAACTAGAACTTTACTTGTTGTCACGACCCATTCTTCTATTTCTTTGTCACTAATTTTTTCACAATCAATCCGATCTTCTTCCGGCAGTCTTTTCTTCTCTTTTTTTGTGTTAGACATGAATTAGATTTTACTGCTTCCTGAATGTTTTTGCAATTCCCGAACATGCCGTATAAATGCAGCTGAGTTCATTTCCTTTTGGTAAGTGAAGTTTAAGTAGTCTTGAATAGTTTTTGATAATTCTCGGGAAAATTTTCCATCTACTCTAATAAGTGAATATTTTTTCACATCATGTGCACTAATGTATTTTAGTAGTTTATAGCAGTTTTCGGTTACAGGACGATCTCTATCTGTAAAACATTTATTGCATAGGGCACCGCCAACTTCGAAATTTAAAAAAATCCTTCCTTGTTGAGTTATAATTTTAGAACATTTGGCGCATCTTTCAAAAGCCAACCCATATCCTAAAATTGTTAACGCTTTATATATAAATTCGTCTGCAAAACCTTGCACTCTCTTTTTTTCCAAAATTTTAAAAGTATTGATCATTTCGTCAAAAAGCTCAGGGTTTGGTACTTCATGAGGCATCATTTTCTGAATCATTTCGCTTAGAAGGAAAAATTCTGAAATTTTTTTTAAATCCTCAGGTTTCTTCTGAAAAAAAATCTGTGCTTTACAACCTGTTAAAATATCAATGTTTTTACCTTTAGTGAAATAAAAATTACCATAAGTAAAAAGCTCGCTCGAACCGGCTAGCTTCGAGGTACTTTTCCGTGCCCCTTTAACGATACAGGATATAATACCTCTTTCTCTGGTGAAAACCGTCAGAATCCTGTCGGTTTCAAAAAAATTTCTCCGATGTAAAACTATACCTTTGACAATATAATTTTTCTTTGCAAGTGATGACAAGTTAAACCTTAAGTTTTAAAATCTGTTTGACTTTATTTAAAACATCATCAGGCGTATGTTTTGTTTTTACGAGATAATTTTGAACACCCAAAGCGAAGGAAAGCTCTTGGTCCATGTCGATCTTTGATTCTCCGAGATTGGTGAGCAGAATTACAGGGATCTCTCTATATTCTCTCATTTTTTTCATTTCTTTTAACATCTCAAGCCCATTCATATCAGGCATTAAAACATCAAGAAGAATAATATCCGGTATTTTTTTCTTTAACCTATCCAGTCCTTCCTTACCTGTAGAAGCCTTTGTGACCTGAAAGTCATTCATTTCAAATTTTTCACAGTACATCTCCTGTAGAATATGATCATCTTCTACTACTAAGACACATTTTCTCATTATGCTCTCCTTTTAATAATCCATCCTACGATGGTTCTTATATTATAATAAATTTGCTCTAAATTAAAGGCAGTTGTTTTGCTACGGGCATTTTGACTGTAAATATCGTACCTTTTTGGGGCGTACTTTTTACGTCAATCTGCCCTCCATGAGCTGTTATTAATTTCTTAGTGATATAAAGGCCCAACCCAGTGCCGCCAGCCTGAATGCTTAAGGGGTTATGAATCCTGGAAAACCTTTTAAAAAGTTTAGCCTGATCTTCCGGCGAAATACCAACTCCATTATCAAGAACCTTAATTTCGACAAACTTTTCCCCTGTTGTCAAATGTATCCCAATATTACCTTTTTCAAGTGTATATTTTATAGCATTATCTATCAGGTTCTGCATTATCTGAATCATCCTATCACGGTCAGCCAGAACATAGATATCTGTATTGTTCTTTGAAAGTCTTGTATTTTTTTTAAGGTTTATATTTCTATTCTGGCTAGAAAGCTTGACTTCTATTTTCTTTGATTTAATCTTAGTGTTTAAGTCTTGTATAACATTATAGATTAAATCAGCGATATTTACTGCTTCTTTATTTAGATTATATTTTCCAAGTTCGATTCTGGAAACATCTAAAATATCTTCAACTAAATTAACCATCCTTTCGTTACTTTCAGCTATTCTTGACAGAGATTTTATTTGGCGTTCATTTAAGCTGCCATAGTCATTGTTTAAGATCATTGAAAGAAAACCGTTCATAGCAGATAGTGGGGTGCGTAACTCATGAGAAACCATAGACATAAATTCGTTCTTATCCTGTTCTAATTCCTTTCTTTTTGTAACATTTCTTATATGCACCACGCCGAATACTGATTCTCCCCATCTTCTCAAAGCAGTATTCATACTGATTTCAATCCAGAATTTGCCATTTTTTGTTTCTATATAATATTCCTTTGGTCTGATATTTTTACCTGTCTTGAAGAAGCTATCTATTTTTTTTGTGAGTGCTATTTCGTCTACTCTCTGAAATTTATTGATATTTCTAATAGATGAGATAGCTTCTGTGGAGACATCAGAATTAATAATCTTAAACAGTGAAAAGAGGTCCTGTCCACTCAAACTTTTTTTCTTTGTTCCTAAAATTTCTCTTGCTTTCGGGTTGGCTTCGATAATTTTTTTATCTTGAGAAATAAGCAGAATCCCATCGTCAACATTATGAAAAATTAAGCGCCACCTTTCTTTTTCCTCGATAATTTTCTTGGAAAACTGTTCTCTGGCCAGATATTTTCCGATCCTTGATGAGGTAAGACGGAATAAATTTCTCTCATAAGTGGAAAAGTTATCTATATTTTTCATTTGGTCTTTAATCAAAATAAAGGCTGCTATCCGGCTTCCGGAAAAAATTGGATAAGTTGTTATATGTAGTTTATTTTTATCTTTAGAAAAAGTACTATAACAATCAGAAACATCAACAAAATCTTGCACCCCTTGTTTAGATTGAAATATTTCTGCCAATTTATTTGTTAACTCTATTCTTTTGAGTTTTTTTCTTTTTGCGCTTGATATAGTATAAACCGAGTTTTGTAATTTTGGATCATAAAACAAAAAAGAGATATCATTTATTTTAATGTAGTTAATTATTTTCTTTCTGATTTCCTCTAGTTTTTGATTTAATGACACCTGACTTTCCATAATACGATTTATGTCTCTTCTTGCTATCAGTTCGTTTCTATCAATGTTGATATTATGAAAATAAGTAACATTTTCCAGGATATCCTCTACTTTATTTGCAAAGATATCTAACAGTGCTTTATCAGGCGGAAAATTTTCTATTGCTTTTTTTGAATATGTCAGATTCAAAACCCCCAGGACATTGCTATTTTTTATTATGGGTTTTGCTATCATAGCGCTGTTGCTTCTTCTTTCCCCAAGTACTTTAAAGCGATCATCATTCTTGATATTTTTTATATATAAAGTTCTTTTATTTTGAGCCGCCAGTCCTGCCACACCAACTCCAAGCTTAAACGGAAAAGTTGTTTTTTCACTTGTCTTCCATAGGTAGCCATATTTATCC
This sequence comes from bacterium, assembly GCA_021790235.1. Classification (GTDB taxonomy): domain Bacteria; phylum Patescibacteriota; class CPR2; order UBA1875; family JAJYID01; genus JAJYID01. The sequence continues at coordinate 13,069 of JAJYID010000003.1, forward strand.
AGAAACATTAAAGTAGCTCCGGACGCGCCAGAATATTTAATCAAAATCTTTCTTAACTCGGTGGTTGATTGGTGGAGATTATTTAGAATAAGTTTAAAATTAGCTAAATCAAAAAAGAGCTCTTGCATCTCAGGCTTGACTGAGCTTCTGATTTTTCGCTCAAGCAGCTGCCCTCCTGTTTTTTCTTCTAACATGAATTAAAGGATAATATTGAACGTATTTAAACTCATTGTAGAAAAATACTAAAAAACGATTTATTCAAAGTGATTTTTCGTTAAATTCACTAAATATTTTTTAATATTTCTTTCCGATCGTGCCGTATTTCCAGTTCTTTGTAAAAACGTTTAAGTATGAGAAGTCTGGTTTCATTGTGGGTTCGTGTCCGGGTAAGAAATAGTCTTGTACATATGGCGGGCCATCTTTTGGCGCTTTGGCAAATGTATAAGGATTAACCCAGATTTTGCTTAAGCCGGCAGGCACACTGAAAGCTATATCTGGCTGGCCGCTTACAATTCCATCGAAAATATCATGCCAAACATATGCTGCCCCTTCTATTCCGCTGATTTCGCCCATTTTGCTGTGGTCATTATTACCCATCCAAACTCCGACGGTGAATTCAGGATTATAACCCATGGTCCAGGAGTCAGTAAAGTTTTCAGTGGTTCCGGTCTTCGCGGCAACCGTATGACCTTTGATTTCCAGCTTATTGCCGGTTCCGAAAACCTTCTGTCTGGCTTTTGTATCAGACAAGATATTGGTGACCATGTATGCAATACGGGGATCGATCACTGTATTTTCCTGGCGATCAACCCTATAAATCTCCTGATTAGTATTATTAAGTACTTTATTAATACCTGACATGACCGTTCGCCTGCCACCATTGCCAAAAGTAGCATATGCTTCCGCTAGTTCAGTGAGTTTTACTTCTGCGCTGCCTAAGCCAATAGAGAGTCCATATTGGCCAGGATCGTTGTTAATAGTACTGATACCAAAATCTTTCGCAGTAGCCATTATCTTATCCACGCCCGCTAGCTGCGTCATTTCTACTGTAGGGACATTTAATGAGTTTGCAAGAGCTGTCCTAGCAGTAACATTCCCCATAAAGGTACCGCTAAAATCGTGAGGAATATATGGAGGAATACCTCCGAAGTTAATTGATTGATCAAGTAATTTAGTGAAAGGAGAATACCCTTCTTTAAAGCCAGTCGCATAAACTATCGGTTTAAATGATGATCCCGGCTGTCTGGGAGAATCGGCAACATTGACTTTGCTTTTATTCCAATCTACCCCTCCTACCATTGCCAAAATATTGTCGTTTTTGTTATCTAAAATAACAACTGCGGCATTGCCAACATGGGCGTATCTAAATTGGTTAACATATTTTTTTGCCGTGGCTTCAGCTAAATCCTGTTTGGCTGGATCAAGTGTTGTGTAAACTTTTAAGCCACTGGTTTCTACATAATCAAAGCCGTAGAGATTTATGAGCTGTTGTTTTACATATTGCACAAAATATGGATATTTATCTACGAATTGATGTTTCCCATTGAAAGTCAATTCTTCATTAGCGGCTTTTTTGGCCTCGTCCAGACTGATTTCTTTTGCCTCATACATTTGTTGTAGAACATATTCCTGTCTTTTTTTGCTTGTATCAAAGTCTCCATTAATAGGGTCATATTTACTTGGAGCGGCCGGGAGGCCGGCTAACATGCTTGCCTCGGCCAGGTCTAAATCCTTCAAATCTTTACCGAAATAAATTTTGGCTGCATTCTTGATTCCAAGAGCTTGTTCGCCATAGTAAATATTGTTTAAATATTGCTCAAGTATTTGATTTTTTGTCAATTTCTTCTCAAGTTCATAAGAATAAACTATTTCTTTAAGTTTTCTAGAAAAACTTTTTTCATCCTTTAGGTATCTATTTTTGACTAACTGTTGTGTAATTGTCGATCCGCCCTGCGAGTAGTCGCTTGCATCAAAAAGACCGGTCAACTTGGCTATACCATGTTTATCACTAGCTTGAATGTTCTTGACGGCGGCCCTAGCTATCCCCTGAAAATCTATAGCTCCGTGATGATAAAAATCTTTATCTTCAGCGGCTAATGTGGCCTCTTTTATGGTATTTGGAATTTTATCTAGAGAAACATAGTCGGGATCACTCGTTCCATACCCTTCATAAATAACATTACCATCCTTATCATAGAAAATTGCTTGCGTGCCGCCCGTCCTAGGTTTGGCGCTCTTAAAATCATTTGCATATTTAAAATATGTGCCCATTATAAAAAAACTGCCAGTCAAAAAAAACACAATAAAAAAAATAACCAAAGTTTTACCTAGACCCTTTAAAGTTGTAACAGAAGCAACTTTAAAAATATGAAAATATTTTTCTTTCTTCGTTGTTGGTTTCTTTATTTCCTTATGATTTTCTTGATTCTCTGGCATTTTTTAGCACTTAAATTCGATTCTTACTTCATCTATTCTAATATTAAAAAATACATTTGTTAATAATAAAAATTACGAAAAATAAAAAAAGACCCGGGATTATTTATATTCTTTAGAATAAGATAAATACAAGGTCTAGAAAAGGTTCAAGGTTCAATGGTTTTTTTAAAATCTTTTTATTATTTTGGTTATGTGTTTTTATAATCAAAATTTTACTTAAAAGTGCAAATTTCCCAGAGCCGCCGGAGTCAACGATTTAACTTCTTCAACGCTTCAACGCTGCTTACTTCTCGCTTCAATCCGGCGGCTCCCGAGAAATGAGCGAGCATAAGTATACTAAAATAATATCAACAAGTCAAGGATTAATTATTTTTTTAGTTAATTTTTATTTTTCAGTCAACGAAATATAAAAAGTAGTGCCTTTTCCTTCTTCGCTTTCAAACCATATCCTCCCGTGATGAGCCTGAATAATTAATCTGGAAAGATATAAGCCCAGGCCTACACCCTCATATTCATAAGTATAGGTGCTTGTCCCGCGATTAAACTTCTGAAAAACATTCTCCCTTTCTTCTTTTGAAATTCCTATACCGGTATCTTTGATAGTTATAATTACTTCTCTTCTTCCAATAATCGGTTGTTTAGTGTCATCAATAATTTTTTCAATATCTATTGCGCCGCCTTTTTTATTAAATTTTATAGCATTTTCTATCACTGCTAGAAATGCTTGTTTTAATTTAGCTTTATCACCTATGGTTAGAATCTCTTCTTTATCTAACTTATTATTAAATCTGATATTTTTTTCATTAGCTTGAGGCATAGTTTCTTCTATTATGTTTTCTATCAAGGATTTTAAATCAACAGCATCTCTTTCTATTTTTAGTTTTGATGTTTCCAACGAGGTTATATTGACCAGTTCCTCAATAAGAGATGCTAAAGCCATGGCGCTATGTTGCGCTTTTGATAAATTATTTTTTTGTTGGGTATTTAGTTTTCCGGATTTTTCTGTTCCAAGAAGATCAAGGTAACCTCTGAGTGTCGTAAGTGGTGTCCTGAGATTATGTGAAGCGATAGCGATGAATTCATTTTTAAGTTTATCCATTTTCATAAGGTCATTGATTTGTCCCTTTAAACGCTGGGCCATATTATTGAATATATTCGCAAGAGTTTTAAATTCATCATTACTCTTGATTTCTATTTGCATATCCAGTTCACCTTCTGACATTTTTTTTGACGCGTTGGTAATTTTTCTAATCGGATTTAAGATATTAATTCGGGTGAATAATATTGTCATAGTTCCGTTTAAAAAGATGATTAGGAATATTAAAAATGAAGAATAAATAAGTTCTCTGGTAAATCCTATATCCGATTTTGTAAAATCTGTCGAAACTACTATATAACCATTTGGATACCCAAGATCTACGATAGTATCTAAGAAAAGATCATTCCCATTTTTATATTGGATATTCCATCCGGATACATCTTTCGAGGGTACCTTTTTATCAAAATTTTGGTATGTTAGAGCTTCTTGGCTTTTACTTGGAGCATGAACTATTATTTTGTTTTCATTTAAAAAATAAACAGAAATTTCACCGCCAGAAGACCTGGAATATGCGTCAGCGAACTGATAAATATTAGGTATATCATGATCGGGATCGCTGTTTGTCTCATTTTTTAGGAAACTCGCCAGATGCTCATTATTTTGAAAGGTACTATCATGTTGTTTTTGTGTGTTGGATGTGAAGATATAAGCTGCCATGATAATCGCGCTTACTCCAAAGAAAAGAAAAACATAGGCAAGGATTTTTAGTTGTAAACTGAATTTTTTGTTTAAAAAATATAGTATTGTTTGCAAAAAGAGAATAAGTGCAAAAAAAACTAAAATAAATATTAGTTCCAACTGATGGAAACTCCCCAAAACAACCTTGCCTATCTCAGAATATGATGGTTTTGTAATGAGCAGTGCGTGTGCAAATATAAAAAATAAACTTAAGTATCCAAGGATTTGTATATAAATAAATCTTTTTTCTCCTAGTCTATTTGTCAGTATCTTATTAAAACCAAAGAAAAGAGAGACAAGGGTAATGAGACCCAAGATTGCTAATTTTATGGACGGTTGATTAAGCCATGGAGTTGGAAAAACTTGATTCAAGGCAAATATTACAGTCAAAATATGCAATATGGCGAAAATCAGACCAATGACACCCATTCTTCTAGTAGTAGACAACACCTTTTTCATCCAAGGTATAAATCGGGAAATTGACTCCGCGATAATAAAAAATATTAGAAAAATAAGTGCGGAAAGAGCTAAAGCTTGATTACCCGAAACTAAGATATTTAATTTTTTTAATGATGTAAAAAGCTCTACGAAAAAAATAACAAAATAAATTAGCATAGCACTTGTAATCGCTATAGCGGTACTTTTTGCGTGGCTTTCTATTTCTTCAGTCATAATTTTTTCCTGATCTAATAACTATCTTAGCATAAACAAATTTCAATGTTAAAATATTTTTTTAAAGATTGTATGATTTATAAAGGACTCGTTTTATAATAAATTTTTTAGGGCAAGGTAGTTATGAATTACTTAGATATTTTAAAGAAAAGTTTCAAAATAGTTAAGGCAAATAAATACCTTTGGGTTTTAGGTCTTTTTGCAGGTAGTGGTTTTGCCTTATTTAATCCCGGAGGAAATTTTAGCACACTTTTGCAAGACAAAAATAGCAATATAAAATCATTTTTGGGAAAGAATACCCTAGGCCATTTTTTTATGGATTTTGGAGCCTGGCTCAGAAATCATTGGATTATATTAAGCGTTGTTGCCTTAATTTTTTTAGTTTTCATTTTGAGTTTAGTTATTCTCGCCATATTGTCAAAAATAGGCTTAATTTATTCAGTAAGTGAGATTTCAGAGGATAAAAAAACTATTTTGAGAAAGTAATCAAGTTTGGAGTGACTAGGTTTTGGAGAGTTGTCGCGATTAACTTTTTAATATTGCTAATTTTTTTACTGATTATGGGGTTCTTGAGTTTTCCGATATTTATTTTTTGGTATTTCAATTCTTTTGTTGCCCTGTATATTCTCTTTCTGGCTGTTCCGGCTGCGCTATTGTCCGGAATAACTTTAGAATATGCATTGAGATATCTTATACTTGAAGATAAAAGTGCCATCAAATCCTTAAAAAATTCATTAAGCTTAGTAAGACGAAAAAAGAAAGAAACTTTACTAATCTGGTTGATAACTGTTGGGCTAAGACTAGTTGGAGGCATAGTTCTAGTTTTAGCTCTAATCTTTGTAGTATTTGTTCTCTTCCTTTTTGGCCTTATTTTCTACCTTTTAGCCCCCCTTGCCAGTATAGTCTATATAATTTTCGCCATGATAGCACTCATAATTTTATGTTTTCTTGCAAGCGGTTTCATTAATGCTCTTTTATCTGCTTATTGGACCCTGGCTTTTAAAGAAATCAACCTCTAAAAAATAAAAAACCGGGTCCAACAGTGAAAAACGGCCCGAAACAGTATTGTACGGTAACTTGGTGGTCTGTTCCTGTCTTCTGTGTAAAAGGAGGCCAAGCCCACACTCTCAGAAAATTTTCTAAATACCCGCTTTTAAAAAGTTTTTTCATTTATATAAAGCTTTCATAAAGCCTAAATATTATATATGTAAATATGAAAAAACTAATCTTTTTTTCAAACAATCAAAAAGAGAGCTTTATAAAAACCCTCTTTTTTTTTTAGATAATTTCTTCCCGATTATTTTACTGTTTTCATGTAACCGGCGTAAACAACAATAGCTATAGTGACCAAAAGCCATTGGCTCGATGCCAACCACAGATCAGTTCCGGTGAAAGCTCCAAATGCCGATAAAACAAGTGTAACAAATGATAGCACAAATAAATAATCCGCATATTTGGCAAGTTCTTTCATTTTATAAAATCACCTCCTTTCTGTACTCTCAAAAGCTCATTGCTAATGGTTGAGTCTAAGATTAGAATATTACTTTTCTCAGTAATTGCAATGATTTTCATAAAGAAAAAAGTAATGTTTGAGCGGATTATTTTTTAGGTGCTTCGACTTTAATGATATACGGCCGATCAACTATATATGGCTTGAGAACTTTAGTATATATAAAATATCCGCCGATTGTTAAAAATACAGCCCACCATATAAAGATGGCCAGAGCTTTTTTGTAAGGGATGACTTTTCCCCCACTATTTTTTGATTGTCCTATTGTTTTCATACGTATGATTTAATAAATAATTCTTGGCGAATTCTTCAATATCTTTACCATTATACACAATGTCCGGTTTTATTTTTGTTCTTTCTATAGGTGACTCTTCTCCTAAAAGGAAAAATCTCCATGTAGGAATTCTGATAGTAAATTTATTTCCGGCAAGCTCTATAACATCAGAGATTGGGTTTGCGCTTCCACTCATTGTTTTTCCCCCGATTAAAGTTGCTCTCTTTGAAACTTTAAAAGGTACGAGAAAATGTTCATTCGAACTGAAACATTTTCCAGAAATCAAAATTGCAATCGGTTTGTCGCTAAGTATTTTTTTATGAGGTCTTACCTTAAGCGCTTTTTTGTTTAATCTTCCGGTTTTTTGATTTTTCTTCAGAATGTGTCCATAGTATAGAGTTTTATTAAAAAATATTCCGGCAAAGTTCAGGGCATAAACAGAATTACCTCCATGGTTTTCTCTAACGTCTATCAGTATTGAATCGTAATCTTCCTTATTCTCTTCGCAAAAGTTTATTAACTTCTTATCAATCGGACCTAGCCATATTAACCAAGATGGGATTTTAATAATCAATATTCTATTTTCAATTTGAAAAGACGGCATTTTTTCCGGCTTTACTCTTTCCATAAATTTTAACAATGGTTTGTTTGTCTTTTTGATTTATATAAATATTGCTTTGGGTCTCTTCTGGCTCGGAGAGAGGGATTCGAACCCCCGTTGCCAGGGCCAGAACCTGGTGTCCTACCGCTAGACGATCTCCGATTATTTGAAAAATTAATATTACGGCCGCAGAACCGATATTTATTATTTTAACATTTTTACCCTCGTTACTCAACACACTTGAGCGTAAATATTTTTATGATAGAACTACTTTTATGTTGCTTCTAATTCAATCATTAGCATGTACCAAATCAACCTAAGGTAAGGGAGGACTTATGTAAAATATGATCTTTGGGTTTTACAAGGGAATATCGAAAAATCTAAAGGAAATTCCGGATTGTCGATTCGTTTAGAGATTATTGAGGGATGAAAGAAGACATTATGGTTGATAAAAAAGTGAATGAGGGTACTGATATGTAAGATAAATTTAAATCACCGCCGTCTATTGACTTGAGCGGCTTTAACTTTAGGAAAATGTGATTTGACCTTAAGGGTTTAATGTTGTATCTTGTTTATAAAGGTTCTTTCCATAACAAAGCCATAATATCAGAGAAGGAGTGATTTTATGGTAAAAATAAGTGTAGAACATGTTGAGGTTAGATTAAGAAGTGGTACCAATATACCTCAGAAGGTCAAAATGAGGGCCGCGGGGAAAAATGTTGTTGAAACACCTCAGGTGATCAAAATGATTTTTCCTGCCAAAAGTGTAAGCTTAAAAGGAGGCAATGGCTCTGTAATGATCAGGGCAAAAAATGGTACAAGAAAAGTGTTCTCACCTAATGAAGTGATTGGTGTAACAAGCCAGAAAGATGTTGACGAAGAGCTAAAAGCACTTGAGCAAGTTACACCTCTAATGTACACGTATATTTGAAAGAACCTGATATGGGGTAACCATTAGCTTACCCCATATTTGCTAAGATTTCTTTTACTTCCACAACAGTTTCAGACAGAACTAATTTTTTGCGCAGTTCTGATGCACCATCGAATCCTTTGAAGTACCAGCCGTAATGTTTTCGCATATCAAGAATACCTTTTTTCGGACCAAACTCTTCTATACTCATTTCGAGATGTGAAAGCGCCAAGTCTCTTACTTCCTCAAAGTTAGGTTTGTATTCCTTATTTAACTTAAGAGAACGAAAGATCCAGGGGTTCCCAAGGGTGCCACGAGCGGCCATTACACCATCGCAGCCGGTTTCTTTAATCATTTTTTTCGCATCTTTCACAGAGTAGATTCCCCCATTTCCGATAACAGGAATTTTAATAGCCTTCTTAACTTCCTTGATTGCATCTAAATCCGGTTCTCCTTTAAACCCTTGTTTCTTTGTCCTACCATGAATAGTTAAGGCGTCAGCCCCAACTCGCTCAAACTTTTTGGCAAGAGGCTGAATATCAAACTTATCCCATCCTGTCCGTGTCTTGACTGATAATGGCAATTTTGTGAAATCGCGCACAGCTCTGACTATTTTGATAGCCCTCTCGGGCTCAAGCAGTAACGCCGATCCTCTCCCACCGGCAACAACCTTTTTTGCCGGACAGCCTATATTTATATCGATGCCATCAGGTTGAACCTCATTTTCTATATATTCGGCCGCCGCAGCCATCTTCTCTGCATCATTACCGAATATTTGGATAATTATCGGTCTTTCTTCTTCATGAAAATTCATCATAGCCAGAGTTTTCTTTGACTTATAACAGACAGCTTCCGCCGCAATCATTTCCGAGAATACTACGTCTGCCCCGCATTTTTTGACCACGCGCCGAAAAGGAGATGAGGTAATTCCATCCATCGGCGCCATACAAAAAAATGGTTTATTTAGTTGATCCCATGAGAACATTCTATTTTTTGTCATTCTCCCTTTGTTGTCATTCCGAATGAGATGAAGAATCTTTGAGATTCTTCGCAATCACTCAGGAATGTCAATTATTTTTTTCTTATTTGAGATCCTTGAGCGGTGTCTTCGACTTGATATCCAAGTGTTTCAATCTCTTCGCGGATTTTGTCAGCATGTCCCCAATCTTTTTCCTCTCTGGCATCCTCCCTCTCGTCGACCAGTTTTTGAATATTTTCAGGAATGATTTCTTCTTCTACCTTATTTAAACTCAGCCCCAAAACATTATCAATATTTAGGATCCCATTCCTTATCTTTTCTGCTTGCTCTTTGTTTAACCCCCTGAGTTCTCTATTAAAGATACCAACCCAGCCAAAGAAATGAGATAAAGATAGTGGAGTATTAAAGTCATCATCCATGGATTCTTTAAATTGCTGGATTAAGTCTTTTGTCCATCTATCAACCTTGAGTTTATTTGTTTTATTTTTATTAATCTTGTTTAGAGAGAGGAGAAGGTTTTTAATTTCAGTAAGATTCTTTTTTGAATCCTCGAATACCTTTTTGTCAAATTCAACCGGAGAGCGGTAATGAGACTTTAGTATAGCAAGTCTAACAACCATTGGATCATATTCTTTTAGTAAATCACGGATGGTAGTGAAGTTTCCTTTTGATTTGCTCATCTTGACACCCCTTATTTTCACCATATTCCAGTGCAACCAATACTTTGAAAACTTTTTACCGGTTAATGCCTCAGATTGTGCTATCTCTGATTCATTATGTGGAAAGATATTTTCATTCCCGCCGGCATGGATATCTATAGTGTCACCAAGATATTTCTTCACCATCACGGAACATTCAATATGCCAGCCCGGGTAACCTATGCTCCATGGGCTTTCGTATTTTAAAATGTGTCCCGATTCTGCCTTAATCCATAGTGCAAAGTCTAACGGGTTCTTTTTTTCTTGCCTAACCTTAACTCTTGCTCCGGTTTTAAGTTCATTAATTTTCTGGCCCGATAGTTTACCATATTTTTCAAACTTGCTTACATCAAAATAGACCGAACCGTTCGATACATATGCAAATTCTTTCTTGATTAAACCCTGCACAAACTCAATAATTTCCTTGATTTCCTGTGTTGGCCTCGGCGCAATATCAGCATCTTTGACATTAAGCGTATGGAAATCTTTATAATAAGCTTTTATATAATTTTCAACCAAGGCCATCGGATCAACATGTTTCTCTTTTGCCCTTTTTTCTATCTTATCTTCACCGGCTTCATTTTCATCGTCGGTTAGATGCCCCACGTCAGTAAAATTTTGTACATATTTGACTTTATATCCAGACCACTCTAAGTAACGTCGGATGACATCCATAGATACATAGCCCTTGGCATGACCTAAATGAGAATAATCATAAATAGTTGGTCCGCAAGTGTACCACTTAATCTCTTTATCTTTAAGTGGTTTAAACTCTTCTTTTTTTCTTGTTAATGTATTATATAGTTTTAGACTCATTTCTCAGTTTTTAGATTCCTATTAAGCAAAAAGGACTATTTCAAATATCCTCCCGACTGAATCTCAAATAGTTTATGGTAGATACCACCCTTTTTGGCGACTAACTCTTCATGAGTGCCCACTTCATTTATTTTACCTTTATCAAGAACAACTATCAAATCAGCTTTCATAATGGTTGATAAACGGTGCGCTATAATAATAGATGTCCTCCTTTTAATTAATTTCCAGAGGGCGTCTTGGATCAGCTTCTCACTCTCGGAATCAAGATGTGAGGTAGCTTCATCTAACACCAAAATCGGGGGGTTTTTAAGAATAGCCCTTGCGATATTGATTCTTTGTTGTTCGCCGCCGGATAATTTTACCCCTTTCTCGCCGACTATAGTATCGTACCCCTCAGGCAATTTAGATATAAATTCGTGGGCATGCGCTATTTTTGCAGCACGCAGAACATCCTCCCTTTTTGCTTTGGGATTTGAATAAGCAATATTATTAAACGCAGTATCATTAAAAATTGCCGTATCTTGCAAGACTACACCGATATTTTGACGAAGCGACTTCTGAGTAATGTTTCTGATATCATGGCCGTCAATTGAAATCGAGCCCTCCTGCGGATCGTAAAAACGAAGCAGAAGCTTTACTAAGGTTGATTTGCCTACGCCGCTTTTGCCGACAATGGCAACGGTTTCTCCTTTTTTGACTTTCAAGTCTAAACCCTCCAGAACACCTCTGTTTTTATATTTGAAATTAAGCCCCTTAATTTCCAGATTACCCGCAACATTTTCAAACTCAGCAGCCTTTGGACTATCCTGAACAGTTGGCTTCTTGTCTAAAATTTCGAAAATTCGCTTGGTGCTTCTCAGATTTCTTTGCGTGTTATCATATATCCTTGAGAGTCTCCAGAGCGGATTATAGATGCCATTGACGTACGTCCATACCAAAAACAACGTTCCGAAGGTAATTTTCCGTTGCTACCCAATAAACGCCTATAATAATTGAGAATACTCTTGTGCCGTTAGTAATCGAAAGCCTGGCAGAGTCCATTTTGGTATACATACCCATTCTTTTCATTGTTGTTTGAAGTGACTTCTTTAAGCTGTTTGATAACTCGTTTAGATGTCTTTTTTCTGTGGCAAATGACTTAACTGTTTTGATGTTTGATAATGCTTCGACTCTGATTGAACCTGCTTTTTCCTCATAATCTCGCACCTTGTCTTGGAGAGTGTTTAAGGGTTTTGTAAACTTAATACTTATAAATGTGAAAATTGGCACACCAATAGCAATCATCAATCCGAAAGTTACATTGACGGTGAAAAGAACTATAGTAGCGAAAATCATATAAATAATCTGGGGGACGAGTACTTTGATGATATCTTCCATGATACTTTGCATCGTATCTATGCCGTTTGACAATTTTTCTACAATCTTGCCGGTAGAACTTTGCTCATAAAAAGATAAGTCCAGTGTCTCGAGGTGACCAAAAATTTTACAAATAACGGTATTTCTCGTTTGATACCACCACTTTGTTTCAAAGTAGTCTTCCCACAACTGGAAAAGAACCGAGAAAATTACGATCAATAGGTAGAGAATAAGCGGCGTGGCATATACCCTTAAATCGAAAGTAAAGTTATTATTGCGAATCTGTTTTTCAAGAAGATCAAAGATGTCCTTGATGACAATAGGAAATAAGGCATTTAGCAGAACTAACGCTGTTTCAGCCAAGAAAACACCGATGGTAAGCCATTTCCTTAACCAAGCAAATCCTAGGATTCTAAACAAATCTTTCATTGGGCAAAGTTAAAAAATAAAACGCTTATATTTTAGCTTTTCTAAGCCGAAAATAAAAGGATATTATGATCAAGTCAATAATCCAGACGGCCCTCTATAGCCCTAGAAAGGGTCACTTCGTCAGCATATTCGAGATCTCCACCAACTGGCAAACCTCTAGCGATTCTAGTGATTTTGATATCTAAAGGCACTACCAATTTTTGGATGTACAGCGCTGTAGCTTCACCCTCAATACTTGGGTTTGTGGCTAATATAATTTCTTCAATATTGCCCGCCTTTAATCTATTGATAAGTTCACGTATATATAAATCATCCGGTCCGATTCCATCAATCGGAGAAATAACGCCTCCAAGGACATGGTATAAACCCTGGAATTTTCCTGTTTTTTCTACTGCCACAACATCGAGAGGCTCTTCTACCACACATATGATGGATTTTTCTCGTCTAATATCATCACAAATGTGGCACGGATCTTTCTCAGCGATATTTGAGCATATCGAACATGTCTCTAAACCCTTCTTTAAATCTAAAACGGCACTTCCAAGGGAGTTTAGATCTCTGTCTGAACTTCTCAAAAGATAGAAAGTAAGTCTTTCAGCGGTTTTCGGACCAATACCCGGAAGACTTGCAAACTCATCTATTAAGTTTTGGACATTTTGAGGGATAACTTGCATTTTTTATCAAACCTGATTCTAAAATGGCATTCCGCCACCACCCATCACATCTTTCATCATATTTTGAGCGATCTTTTGAGCTTTTTCAGTAGCGCTATCTACAGCATTCTTAATATCATTTTCAAGTTTTTGAACATCATTGATAGTTTCTGAACTAATTTTAACAGACTGGATTTTCATTTCACCATTCATTTGTACCTTCACGTCTCCGCTTTCACCATCAACTATCTCGGCTCTTAATTTTTTTTGTATTTCTCTAGCCTTTTTGACGAATTCATATTGTTCTTTAGCTTTACCAAACATTGCCATAATATTTATCCCCTTTATTAACAAAAATATAATAACATTTCTACAGTATAATGAAAAGAGACTGTTTGGTTTAGACTATTGATAGAGAACTGCTTTTAGCCCGTCACTATTATTTTCTTGATAGATAATCGTACTTTTTTTATTAACCAAACAATTTGTAAAATACGGTTTATCACCAGTTTTCCCAACAATAAATATTCTATGGTCAGTGCTAAGAGCTAATTCCTCGTTTTGTGACACAATATAATCGCCTTGCTGGTCATAAAAAAGTGAGCTTTCGCCATAGCCGTCGACAGGATTTGAGATTAATCTGATATTTTTATCCCCAAAATAATATGATCCATCCAGAAATGTATAGAGTTCACCTGAAAGAACAATATCGCCGGGCTTCATTTGTTTTTTAACTGCTTCCGATAAAGCTTTCATTTGGTGATTTGTTGTGGTATGCATTTCGATGTTCCCAGCAATGAGCACAACAATGGCTATGGCTCCCACTGCCATTCTAAGTTTTTTATTTTTTATAGCAGCAATACCGATACCCCAAAGTGCCAGGATGGCCACAGCAGAAAATGGAAAATATCTATCTTGATAAACAGGAGTTTTTACTTTTGAAAGAATGAAAACAAGAACCATCGGCAGATATCCATAAAGTAGAAAAACTCCGACTGCTTTTCTATAGTCTTTTTTCATCAGTAGAATAAAACCACTGCCAATTAAAACCAGAATCAAGATCCAATACAAAATTCCCAGTAAAATTTGGTTAGACACCGGTCCGTCTAAATGCATATAAATTAAAAATTCTGTAATGCTGTTGGGGATTGTTTTGATTGTGATCCACTCTGGACGAATCCAGTAGCTGGCGCTCACTCTTGTGACTTGTTTATATGCTACCGGTGCCCAAGGCAGAAAAAGTATTATTGGCGCCAGTCCGGCTGCAAGCCACCTTAGGTTAAATATTCCAAGACGTTTTTTAAAAGATTTACTCCACTTGAAGCGAAAAAATCCGGGTGTCATTACGGCAACTGCCAGCCAGTGAACTATTACAATAAAAAAAGCATAATATTGAGTATAAACAGCTGCCGTCATGGCTAATGCATAATAAATGAGAGACTTTTTATCTTTATCTTTAAAATACCGAACTAAGAAATATGTGCCGAGTGTAGTCAGAAAAGCAACCATACCATACATTCTTGATTCCTGGGCAAAGCGTATCATAAAAGGCGACAACGCTACAAGCATACTTGCCCAAAAGGCAGTTCTATCGTTAAAGAGTTTTTCTACAATTTTATACGCAAAGTAAATAATGCCGATGGAAAAAACAGCAGATAGAGAACGAATACCAAGTTCAGATCGTCCGAATATAAGCGTCCACCCTTTGGCCAGAAGATAATAAAGGGGCGGATGTACATCTCTCGCCGTTCTTGCAATTATTTGAAGTGGATTGTAGCGAATGAGCCATAAGGTATAGCCCTCGTCATGCCAGATACTTGACGCCGTAATTTTATAAAAGGCTGCTATAGCACCAAAAAGCATTGGATAAATCCAAAGCTTATCGGTAGGGATACCAAACATCTTTTTAAATTTTGAACTTTGATTTGTCATTTTGGATTTAACTTAAATCACTTGTCGTACTCATAGTAAAGAATGCGTTGATCTCTGGGTGACGGTATAGCGGTCAGAGATCTTTTAAAGCCGATTTTTCTAAGTTCCTTTAAGGCATCATTCTCCCAATCCTTTTCAATATATATTTTATAATGATCTGCTGGCAGTTTCAAATCTTTTATGCCACTAACCTCCAATCTTTCAATATCCGGTTTTGTGGAGTAAGTGATAAATTGAATAGTCTTTGATCCGTATTCGCCCGCAATGAGAATAATTTTTTCGCCCTTTGGTTGAGTATTGATATCATAAGCCATTTGCACCATATCTTCAGCATAAGCATCTCCTGCTTCGGCATAGCTTGGGAACTTCACGAAGTATTTATAGAATCCGGCCGCTCCCGAAATGATTAAAATCAGAGTTGTACCAATATAAAGAGTTTGGCTTGGTTTAATTTGTTTAATCCTAGATAAAACCCACTCAAGTCCTAGAGCAGACCACACAAAAACGACCGGGATTACTCCAACCATGCGAAGAGCGTGGGGAATGCCGTCTGATGTTAAGAGCTCTGGCAACGATAGTATCGGAAACCAAACTAGAAGGATAAAATACTCAAGCTTTTTGAATCTTATCAGGCTAATAGCAACTCCAACCCACATTAAGATTCCAATAAAAATATCAAGCATTGGCTCGCCGGCCACATTCTGCCTGAAATTTTGGTCGCCTGAAAAATTAAACATACCTATGGTTTTCACTGAGTTTGAAACAAATGCGCCGATTGCGCTACCGCCGTTTGTGACCGGATTAAAAATACTGGTTGAAGAACGAGCCACCAGATCTGCTGGAACGTGAACAAAATGAATGAGCAGAGGTATCATGATCACTATTGTAGCAACTATAAGATAACCGATTTTTTTGAGATTTTTTCGGAAAAATCCGCGATCGGTAAAAAATATATAAACTAAAATCGCAAACAAAACCAGCGGGGTAACTCTGAAAGATAGATATGTATAAAATCCAAGAGCCAGGGACACACCGGCGCCCAGATAATCCCTGGTTTGTCCATTTCTTAAGGCGCGAATAATAAAATAAAAAAGAAATATCAAAGCTAGCGGCGCCATAATAGCCCGAAAACCGTTCCTGGAAAATTGGATATGCCAGGCGCTTACAGCCAAGGCGGCGGCGGCAAACGTGCCGACATTTTTATTAAAGAGTTCTTTACCTAAAAGATAAATCCCCCAAACTGTCAGTACTCCAATGATTGCCGGTGCGATGCGCAGCGATAAAGGCGTGAAATTGATGGCGGCAATATGAAAGACATGCCCAATCCAAACCGGTATTGCCTGCAGATAGAAAAAAAGCGCTTCTCTGGGACCGTTGGTATCATAGATTGCCGCGAACTTATGCGCATCAAACATACTTATAATATCAAGACCGTTCGCGGCTTCATCCGGATGAAGCCCCGGCGGTAATGTACCTAGTTTATAGAATCTTAGAAAAGTGGCAGCTAAAAGGATTAAAGTTAATATCCAATTTTCTCCGAGAAGCCTATAGCCTAAAACTACTGGCCGCGATTTCTTCAGTTTTATCAAAGGTGAAGATTGGTTTGGAGTTTTAATCTCACTATCTTGGTTAGGAAGACCTCGCAGACTGGATTTTTCTACTGAAAATTCTTGTTTCTTTTGTACATCTGAAGCTGATCTTTTATTGATTTTTAATTTTATTTTTCCTATCATCTCTACCCTCCTACCTTACATGACGTTGAGCCCTCTATAGTTACAGAATAAAATTCTATGTTAGTCCCCTGATTTAATGTCATTCCTTGACCATTATTTTTTTGAATAAAGGCTTTAATTGTATTATCAGACTTTTCATAAATCAATATTGTCTGACCGTTAGAGCAGTTCAAACTTTTTAGATTATCTTCATTGATAAAATGAACCTTGTTTTCGAAGAAGCTTTTTGCTGAAGAATTATTCTGCACAATGAAGTACAAATGATCTGAGCTGGGTTTAGTCCTAACATAAGCATACATTTCAGAGTACTTAGCACCATTCTTCAAAAGCTTTTGCTTGAACATATTATAGGTCGAGTTGTCAAAAAATACAAAAACTAAAACCAAAACAAAAACTGCCAATAAAAATTTAATCAGATTTTTGGTTTTATTTTGCAAGTGAATATTTGCCACTTAGTTTGTTCCATCTTATTTTAAATATTTCGAGGAATGTCTTTAAAGAGTTGCCAAGTGTGATATTTGTGTCATCAGCATCATCGTACCAACGGACAGGTATTTCTATGATACGCAGATTATATTTCTTAGCGATTACTAAAATTTCTGTATCAAAACCAAAACCTGGCAGTGTTTGCAGATCGAAAATTTTCTTGGCAGCCTCACTTGTATACGCTTTGAATCCACATCTAGTGTCTGCAAAGCTTTGGCCGAGTAAAACAACAAAAGTTAGATTACCGCCACGAGAAATTAGTTGTCTTAACCGTCCTTGTTTTTTTATTGTTGTGTTGCTTTTGGAATAACCATATATTAAGACCTCAAAAACTTCTCTTAGAGCCTTACCAAACGCTTTCCATGTACTATTCGTGGCGGGAAGTGGTTTTTTAGTATACCTTGAACCCATAACGATATCATAACCTTTATCAAAAAAAGGTAGAAGTTTATCAATCTCACTAAATGGCGTGGATGAGTCGGCGTCCATAAACATTTTGATTCTGCCTTTTGCGAACGCCATACCACATTTTACTGCAGCACCCTTTCCTGTAAAATGCGGGCCAATTTCTAAATCTTGCTCATGTAAAATCTGCAGATATTGAAGTTTGCCTTTAAACTTTTCCGCTACCTCGGCGCTTCCATCGGTGGAATCACCATCAACAAATACTACTTCTGTATTGAAATTGAGCTTCTTAGAATGTCCATAAATATCATTTAATGTTTTGTTCACTCGATTAGCCTGGTTTTTACAAGGGATTACAATTGATAAATAAATATCTTCTGCCATAATTTTACTCTCCTTTTATAAGAGCAAGGTCAGCTCCGTATGTTGAATTTAAGTTTTTATTTTTCATTTTTGATTTTACTTCAAAAAGTCTTTCAGGGGAAGTTAATAAAATAAATTTGTCCGGATTTTCTATTTTTTTGAGGCTGTCAATCTCTATCAGTTTGTTGTTGCCCCCATTTTTCAAAATAGATTCGAGAGCTTGTTCTGTAAGACCTGTTTTATATAGATAAATTGGGTTGTTGCCAAAGCTCATTGAGGCAACCTTTGTATTATAGACATACTGTCTTTCAGGGTATTTTTGCCAAGCTATAAAAACTTTTTGGTAATTATACGTAAGAGCCAAGGAAAACATAAACCCGATGCCTAAAACCATTGTGATCCTTGCAAATTTGTTAAAAGGGAATGTTTTAAACCATTTCTCTAAAACAAATGTCTGGATTCGTGCTGACAAGATAAAAATAATCGGTAATATATAAATGAAGCTAGCCAGAGTAAAATCTTTTTCAAAAAATATAATTAGAGTTAGGATAGCCAGCCATGAGATTATAAAATAGAACTTACGCCTTTTAATCCTTAGACAGGCATATGTCAAACCAGCCAGAAAAGTTAAAAGAACGAAGGGATCGAAAATCCTGTCTGTGGAAAGTGTATACAGATAATTTCTTGGTGCAGAAAAGAGCAAAGAAGAAAAGAAAAGATTGATATTATATAAGATTAGGCTGGGTTTTAAGGTAAAGTGAGACAAAAAAATATTTGGGTTCCTTATATTTACATAAAGATAAGGTATAGCTACTATTATACCGCTAGAGAGCGCCAGTATTTTTTCCTTAATGAAGGATTTAAAAAAGAGACTATTTTTTCTATAAAAATAGATTAAAGAGATCAATAGCAGAATAGCTAGTGTGAAGGTGATGGCACTTGCATAAAACGCAATACCAAACAAAAGTCCTGATAAAACAAAGTAAAGTTTTCTTTTCTGCCTGTAGGCAAGAGTAAGAGTGTGAAAAGCAAAGATCACAAGAGAAAAATATAATATTTCATGAGAGATAGCGCGAGAAATGAAAATATAGTAACTTGAGATAGATAAAAGAAATGCAGCAATATATGCTAAACGCCTATTAAACCATTCTTCGGTAAATTTAAAAAATATATAAAGGCCAAAAATTCCAAGAAAGACTGAGAATATTCTCATATTTGTAAGCGAAAATCCAAAGAAACGGCCCCAAATATTCTGCAAAAAATAATAAAGATTTGTAGAGACATCTTGATTAAAAAAGTTTGCCGGATTTGACATTAAAAAGACGCGATCGACATTTTTTAGTTCAACTGCGCTTATTCCTAGACTTCCGATATCATAGAGCCTAGTTAAAAAAGCAAAAACAAGTATAACCCAGAGATATGAAGGTTTAAAAAGTAAAACTTTCAGTTTCGACAATAAAGTACCTACCGAAAGCCTTGGATTTTTTATCACTCCAGAAGAGGGTTCTCTTGTTTTCGGAATGCCGGAATCTTTACTCCTTTTTCTTGTTTCCTTTATCTTGGAGAGTGTTTTCATCTCTTTTTGGCTTATTTTACCACAGAGTTTGCCATCTGTTTCTTGGGTTTCACGAAGACTATCAGTTTATAGCCGAAAAAGTTCCATAACATGGTGATGATAAATGCTATTGCTGCACCTACATTCGCCAAAATTTTAGGACTTAAACTCATCATGTTTTTACCAAAGAAAACGATCAAAGTAGCTACAATAACATTTATTATAAATCCGCCTACACTAACTGTAACAAATCTAGCGAATTCTTTTTCTTGTCTGATTCCGCCTTTAATATGAGATTCAAAAACCCAATGTTTGTTCCAAAAATAAGAGTTTATCACAGCCACCGTGAAAGAGGTTCCTTTAAATATTGAATAAAAAATGCCACCAGATAAACCTGTAAATAAAATCAGCAAGTTTAGAACACCAAGATCTACAAAAGTATTTAGACCGCCGGTTTCCGCAAATTTAATAAACTGATAGAGATTTTGTGATTTTTTGCCAATCAAACGCGCAACAAAAATACCGATAGGCGGTAAGACAAACAAAGCAACTGCTACGGCCACATAAATTGATGGACTTTTTAGCCCGAAGTTGTTAACCATGATCACAGATAAAGCCGCTGCAACAGCACCTATAATAAGAGAAGCTAAGTAATCTTTTTTTACGTTGTCCATTTTACCCTTTCGAGATACTCCGAAAATGGAGATTCCTTTTTATTTTTATTATTTACAGAAATTTTATCAGAAATATCAACCATAAACAACAACCTTTTAGATAAATGAGTATTAGTTTAATTTACATATTTTAGAAACGGGTTTCTTGAAACTATTGGTATTCGAAATAATAATATTTAATTTGAAGCGTGTCTTTTGTCAATACTTCTGAATGCTGTTTGTTCTTGGTGAAAAAAGAGGTTAACACTGCCTACGGGGCCGTTTCTATGTTTTCTAATAATCACTTCTGAAATTCCCTTTTTCTCCGTTTCCGGATTATAAAGCTCATCACGATAGATAAACATGACAACATCTGCATCTTGTTCAATAGAACCAGATTCTCTTAGATCTGAAAGAATCGGCCGCTTATCCGGTCTGGCCTCTACAGCCCTGGATAGCTGTGAGAGAGCGATAATAGGAACTGACAACTCTCTGGCTAGCCCTTTAAGGGATCTGGAAATTTCTGATATTTCCTGAACACGATTTTCGCTGTTTCTGCCCTGCATTAACTGGAGATAATCAACTATCACAAGTCCAAGGCCCTTCTCTGCCTGTAGTCGTCTGGCCTTGGTGCGCATTTCCAGGACGTTAATGAGAGGCGAATCATCAATAAAAAAAGGGGCTTCAGATAATGCGGCCATCGCCCGACCGATTTTTGGAAAATCATCATCATCAAGATTACCGGTTCTAAGTTTCCAGCTGTCTATTTTAGCTTCTGATGCGAGTAACCTATCCACTAGCTGCTCCTTGGACATTTCCAGTGAGAAGAGAGCGGTTGGAATCCCTTCGTTCCGTGTGACATGTTGCGCAATGTTTAAAGCTAGTGAGGTTTTCCCGACTGAGGGCCTTGCCGCCAATATAATCAGATCGCTGGGCTGCAGCCCAGCCAATATATTGTCAAGCTCTTTGAAGCCGGTGGGAACGCCACGGAGTTTATCTTTATCTTTATGAAGTTCATCGATTCTTTCAAATGATTCTTCCAGAATACTTTTTATCGCAATAAATTTGCCTTTCAGGTGGTTTTCGGCGACTTTAAAGATTTTTTGCTCTGCTTTATCTAAAACTCTGGAAGTTTCCTCTTTTTCTTCATAGGCAAGATTTGCAATATCATTTGATGATTCTATCAGCTTTCGAAGAAGTGCTTTGTCAACGACAATTTTCGCATAGTGGATAATATTTGCAGAAGATGGAACTGAGTTTGCAAGATCGGAAATATAAGCTGCTCCGCCGACTGAATTTATAATCTTCTTTTCTCTCAGTTTATTTGTCAAGGTAACCAGATCTATTGGCTGATGATGTTCAAAAAGCTCAAGCATATTTGTATAGATAAGCCTGTGAGCATCATTATAAAAATCCTCGGCATTTAAAATATCAGCGATTTTCAAAATTGCATCTTTTTCAAGCAAAATCGAACCTAGGACCGATACTTCAGCTTCTTCATTTTGAGGTGGTGTTCGCCCCTGCAAACTTTCAGCCATATTATATTCTCCTATCCCTCCTCTAATAATTTTAAATATCTAAACGAGTTCTCCTCCCAAGACGTCTAAAACTTCATTGAGATTTATATCATTATTTTTTTCTTTATCTAACTCAAAGTTTTCTTTGACGGGTTCCTTCTTTGACTCTGGTCTGTTTTTTACTTCACCAACTTTACAAATAATTTTATATTTGATGCCGCTGACCTTGTTTATGGCTTCTTCAACAACCTTTTTATTTTTTCTGTCTTCAATCCTTTCTTTATGAAATTTATATGGAAAAATAAGATGAATTTCCTCACCTACTATAACCGGCTCTGACTCTTTGACAAAAGCGTGGATCGAGTTGTTTTTGGACTTAATTTCAAGCAATATTTCATGCCATTGAAACTCCGGATTATCTTTTTTTTCAAAACTCCTCTTATCCTTAGGCATATTGCTTATTTTCTCCGAAATTTGCTGACTACCATTACTATTAATATTTTCTTTTGCAGCTTCGAGAATATCTCCATCTAAGATATTCATAATTTTTAAAACGGCGACTTCAAGCGACAGCTGCGGGTATAAGGCATATTTAAAGGCTATATTTGACTTACTCAATATCTCAACTGCGGCAATATATTTTGATAGTTTTTCTTTATCATCGAGTTCTTTTTTCATAGATTTTTGGTAGCTAACCAGTAATCCTTTTGTCAACTGTCCAATATCTGCTCCTTGCTCTAACAGTTCTGATAAAAAATCTAACGCATTTTTCTTCTCACTAGTTTCAATCATATTAAAGAGTTTTTCTATTTTGTCACTGCCGACTAATCCAAGTAGCCCGGCTATGTCATCTTTTCCTATTTTTTTCTTGCTGCCTGTGTGCGTAGAAATCTGGTCAAGTATCGAGATAGCGTCGCGAAAACCGCCTTCACTTGCCCGGACAATCACAGAAGTTGCTTCATCATCAATCTCAATTTCCTCTTTCTTGGCAATATTAGTAAGTCCTTTTATAAGCTCAGTATCAGATATTCTTTGAAAATCAAAACGCTGACATCTGGAGATGACCGTTGCCGGAATTTTATGAATCTCAGTCGTAGCCATTATAAAAAGCGCGTGTTCCGGCGGTTCCTCAAGGGTCTTTAGAAGTGCATTAAAGGCTTCCTTAGTCAGCATATGCACTTCGTCAATAATGAAAACTTTATATTTGAGTTCGCTTGGAGAAAACTTAACTTTTTCCCGCAGATCCCGAATCTCGTCAATTCCGCGGTTTGATGCTGCATCGATTTCTATAATATCCAAAGCTGTCTGCTCGTTTATTGATTTGCAAGCTTCACATCTATTACAAGGATTTCCATCTTTTGGGTTTTTACAGTTGACCGCTTTTGCCATAATCCTCGCCACCGAAGTTTTACCGATGCCTCTTGGTCCGCAGAAAATATAAGCATGCGAAAAACTTGAAGATTTAACGGCATTTTCCAATATCTTCATAGCTGATGCCTGGCCCAAAACCTCATTGAAGTTTTGCGGCCTGTATTTTCTATATAGCGCCACTCTTGTCAAGATAAAATCCTTTCTTTTGTTCTAAGGTAAATACAGTATAAACCTTATTTTAATCAAGTTTAAGGGCGATTTGTGTGGTTTAGATGTTCATAAATCAGATTTTTCTGTGGACAAAGGATTTTGTATACTTTTATTTTCCTAAAAACCATATAGACTAAAACTATGAAACAAAAAATCATCAAAACAAAGGCCAAAGAAATCTTTACAAAGACAAATCTGCCGGGGGCTGACTATGTTATAAACCAGTATATCGGGTGCTCTCATGGCTGCACATATTGCTATGCCAGATTTATATCAAGATGGAAAGGACACGGTAACTGGGGTACGTGGATAGAAACAAAAATAAATGCACCGGATCTAGTGAGGGGTAGGAAGATTTCCGGAAAAGTATTTATGAGTTCTGTGAGCGATGCATATCAGCCAGCTGAAAAAGAGCTAATGCTTACACAGAGAATCCTAGAAAATCTGGATAAGAGCACACAGCTTTCTATACTTACAAAATCAGATCTGATCTTAAGAGACATAGATTTATTGAAGCAGTTTAAAAATATTGAAGTTGGTTTCACTGTTAACTCGTTTAAAGGTAAGAGGAGAAACTTATTTGAACCGAGCTCTCCAGATACTTTGAGGCGTATCATGGCAATGAAAGAGTTGAAAAAACATGGTATTAAAACTTTCGCTTTTGTTAGTCCAATTATCCCCGAACTTTTTGACTTAAGCGAAGTGGTTAAAAATACTAGAGACTTTGCAGACTATTTTTGGTTTGAGTTTATTAACCTAAGAGGCGCAGGGAAAGAGTTTAAAGAGATATTAAGTCATAATTATCCTGAAAGCCTAAAGACAATACAAGATAAACAAAAGGTTAACCTTTATATACAAAATATTGTTTCTGAAGTTCGAAAATCTGGTGTGAAAATCAAAGGTATTGAGATACATTAAATCTCGAGTTCTTTGATAGGATCTATACCAGATATGCTAGGTGAATCTTCTCCAAGTGAACTTTTTTCTTCTTTTTCGATGGCGGGGTTTTCTTCTAGAAAAGCTGAGGAGTCTTTTTTTATCATAGTGTGTTCTTCGGTTGGTGGTAATTGTTCTGTATTTGCCCTTTCCTGTGCAGAACCCTCTGGATCTGCAATCTTTGCAGAGGTAATTTCTTCATTATTAGCGGTATTATCATTGTTTGCTTTCTCGGCTGCTTCTTTAGCACTTTTTTCTACTGCTTCCTTGACAGTCACATTGGTTTCATCTTTTGTTTGCGCCTTCGGTATCTCAGAAGTTTTTATGCTTTTCTTTTTAACATCATCCTCAAGATATTTTTCTTTAACCTCTTCTAGTATTTCCTTGTTTTCTTCCGGCAAAACAAGTTTGTCTTCCTCGGGTTTTTTTTCTTTTTTTGCTTCCTTTTCTCCATCATCATCGTGATTATGAATTATAGAATCCAAAGCCGCCCACCGGCTGGATTTATTAGCAGGCACAATTATTGCAGCTTTATTCCCCGGTTCTCCTTTATAATACGTCACCGATGCAAAAAGTATTTTGTATATTTTCCCTTCTGCTAAGACTGAATAACTTCCATTCTCATATGAAAGACTTCCGATTAGGTTTCTCCGCTCCACCGGTTTAATCTGCTTGTATATCAGAGAGCCGTTTTCGGCAATCGTAAGCTTTAAAGTATCGCCTTCTACAAGTTTCGACTTTGAGGCGTAGTTGGCCGGAACAGGATATTTTTTGCCGTCTGGGGCTATCATTTGATCGCCATCGAAAATACCTTCGATAATCTTCCCCTCATCTAAAATAGACAGGTCCTTGGCCGATTCCTTGTGATTAGCCTTACCTGTCTTTTCATCACCTAAAATATCTAAAAGTAGATTTCTGGCTGAGTGTAGATTTCCTTCTGCAACATCAAGTAATTTTTGTATTTGTTTTATTCTTTTGTCTTCTTTCATTTTTATTTTTGTTTAATGATTATTTCTTAAATCATAAATGTTTTTCGGACAACTTGTCAACTAAATTTACTAATAAACTCTTTTTTAAACTTTTCAAATTTATTTTCCTTAATGGAATTTCTTATATCTTCCATAAACCTCATCATGAAGTGAAGATTATGGATTGTGGTAAGACGGATTCCTAAAACTTCACTCTCTTTGACTAAATGTAAAATATAAGATCGGGTGAAATTTTGGCAGGCATAGCAGCCGCAATCTTTTTCTATTGGATTTAAATCTTTTGAATATTTTGCATTTAAAATACTAAGTTTGCCTTCATATGTCCAGAGCGTTCCATTTCTCGCCAGCCGTGTCGGCAAAACACAATCAAACATGTCTGCTCCCCTTTCTATCGCATTTAGGATATCTTGCGGAAAACCTATCCCCATTAAGTATCTGGGTTTATCTTTTGGGAGATACGGCATCACCGTTTCAATCATTTCATTTCTCACCTTTTCACTTTCACCGACTGCAAGACCGCCGATGGCAATACCGTCAAAGTTGCGGTTGGTTATAAACTTTGCAGACTCAATCCTTAAATCTTTGTAGACCACCCCTTGGACAATTCCAAAAAGCGACTGCCCATAACCATAAAGCGGTTTAATTTTCTCATTATCGGCAATACATTCATCCGCCCATCTGTGAGTGCGTTCCATAGCCTTGCGCGCGTAATTATGGTCAGCGTCCGCCGGCGCACATTCGTCAAAAGCCATCATAATGTCAGCTCCGATTTCTTTTTGCATTTTAATGACTGACTCCGGCGAGAAAAAATGCTTCGAACCGTCAATATGCGAGCGGAATTCTACTCCGTCATCTTTTATTTTTACCAGTCGCTCGTTTTTTCTATTTTTTGAGCCGAAACCAAGAGAAAAAACTTGAAACCCCCCGGAATCAGTCAAAATCGGTCCGTTCCAACCCATAAATTTATGTAGCCCACCATGCTTTTTTATAATATCCGTGCCGGGCCTCAGATAAAGGTGGTAGGTATTTCCAAGAAGAATTTGTGCACCGAGATCCTTTACTTCGTCAGGAGAAGCCGTTTTTACGGAAGCCCTTGTTCCTACCGGCATAAATACAGGTGTTTCGATCTCCCCATGAGCGGTTGTAATCTTGCCAATGCGAGCTTTTCCGTCCTCTTTTTCTAGCTCAAAACTAAACTTTTTCATAAATGCCATTTTAACTTGAATTAAGCAAAACAAAAAGAGAGCTTTTGAGACACCCTTTTTGTAAATTCTGAAGTGAATTTATTTCAATTCAACTGTTGCACCGGCTGCTTCAAGCTTTTCCTTTGCAGCGTTTGCGTCTTCGGGCTTAAGGTTTTCGGCAACTGTCTTTGGAGCGTTGTCTACCAAGTCTTTTGCTTCTTTCAGTCCAAGTTCTTGATTAATCTCTCTTACAGCTTTGATGGCGCCGATCTTGTTTGATCCTGCAGCGGTCAAAACTACAGTATAAGCTGATTTCTCCTCTGCTTCTTCAGCGGGTGCAGCGCCAGCGGCAGGAATACCTGCGACTGCTACGGGAGCTGCTGCAGACACGCCGAATTTTTCCTCAAGAACCTTTACGAGTTCTGCCATTTCAAGCACACTCATCTCTTCGATGGTTTTGACGAGATCCTTAAACTTCTTGGGAACTTCAACTTCTTTCTTTTCTTCCTTTTTGGGTTTCTCAGTCGGCTTTTCTTCATCTTTTGGCTCCTCCTTTGGAGTCTCTTCTGCTGTTTTTTCTGTTGCAGCAGTTTCTTCCTTCACTTCTTCCTCAGAAGTGGTTGTATCGTCTTTCTTTGCTTCTTCGTCTGCCATTTTACTTCTCCTTCCTTAATTATTTTAATTGTTAATTATATTTCTTTTTGCTCTTTAATAGCATTTAAAACATATATGACATTTCTAAGGTTTGCGTGCATTACGCCGACAAAGTTCGAAACAGGAGCATTCATGGATCCTATTATCTTTGCGATTAGTTCTTCTCTGGATGGCATCTGTGCTAAGTTTTTCACGCTTGTAACATCTATGTTTTTTCCTTCCAAGATACCGCCAATAATCTCAAGTGATTCGTGGTCTTTTGCAAAGTTGAAAACCACTTTTGCCGGCGCAACCTCATCCTTATATCCAAAAGCTACCGCGACAGGATGGCCTGCCAAGTCATCGGGATTTACATCAAGCTTCGCCTGTTTAACAGCCAATCCAAACAATGTGTTTTTAATGACCTTAAACTCTATCCCCTGGTCTCGAAGCTTATTTCGGACCTCATTGATTTCCTCAACCGTCAGACCTTTGTAATCAGTGAAAACTGCTGCCTTCGACTCTCTCAATCTTTCGGTAAACTCTTCTACTAAATCTTCTTTTTTCTTTCTTGTTATTGCCATTTTTGTTTCCTTCTTTCCTATTGTCATCCCAGACTTGATCTGGAATCTATATTTTATTCTTATGGATCCTGAATTTCTCCAAAGACAAGCAAGCAAGTTCAGGATGACAACGGAGTTGTCAATTAAAAAATCTTTGGACAAACCAAAGACGAATAAAAAATATCTGAATCTTTACCTTGGTAGCAAATTAAGCTTTCGCAGCTACTGTCTTTGGCTGCTCTTATTCTAACAAATAATAAATAAATGGTCAACATTTTTTCAAAATTTGACTAGCATATAAGTTTTATATATAGTTAAAGGTGGATATGGCGGAGGGTAATCTGACTAGCCGCTTTTTTATTTGCCGGCTGGTTGCAACTTTTCAATCGAATAGGAGGAATTTCCGTGGGAAAGAAAAAAGGGAAAGTCTTTGTACTTGACGGTCCGGATGGCTGCAGTAAGACAACTCAGATTATCGAACTCACTAACAATATTCGAGAAAATGAGGAAAATGCTAAAGTTGTGTTAACCAGAGAACCGTATGACTTTCCCGATAACACGATCGGTATGTCTATCCGCAACATTTTGGAGCATCGTGAAGTTCATCCACCCAATGCTGAAGCTTTCCAGTATCTGTTTTATCTCGACAGAGTAGAACACTGGAAAACAGTGCTCGGCCCAAGGAGAGAGGAAGGTTGTTATTGTCTTTCAGACCGTGAACGGATGGTAACCTATGCTCACGGTGTGGCAGGAGGAGTCCCTCTTGACATGATGATGAAGTGGCACGATGGTCTCCCTATTGCTGATCTCTACATATACATGAAGGTAACAGCAGAGAAGGCTCTCGAACGGATCAATAAGAAAAATACGGAAATGGGGAAAGATCCCGATTACTTCGAAACGAAGGATCGCGTCCAGAAAAATGTTGAAGCGTTTGACTGGATCGCTAGAACGGGTATTATACCCAATCTCGTAACAGTCGACGCCAACCGCACTATTGAAGAGATCCGGCAGTCTATCTGGAACATTGTTTTCCCCATCATTGACAAACTATGAAGGAGTAGGAGTGTAATGATAAATCAGGAAAAAATGCCACAAGTACAACTCATTGCAAAAACCGACATGTCCCTGGAAAATTTGGTATCCTACGATGCGCTCACCTGCACCAGACAAGAACTGCCGATTCTCGGGGAAACCATCCCGATCGGTAGTGTTTACGAAAGCGGACATCACTCAACCCTGGAGTGCAACTACTACACCTTCGCCATTGAATATATACCGATTGGCGTCGGCATAGACTTTGGTCTGCATGTTGCATCTCCTCATTACAACACTGGCCAGCGATCTGGCCGGTATGTGCAGGATATGTTCGCTAATCCGCCTCGGAAACTCCTAGCCGAACAGCTGAAAATGTTTTATCACGGAGAGATCGGGGAGTCAGTATCTAGCGATATCCTGGATTACCTGGAGTTCTGCATCGGCGTCTTCAAGAAACGCAGTCCGGAAGCAGAGAAGATCTGCGCCAGGTTCCTAAAGGAAGATCGGCCGAAGGCAAGTTCCGAGTATATTGAAGGTAATGCGCCCAAGATGGCTCAGGAACAACTTCGCGGCGTCATTCCGGTTATTTTCCCAACGGCGCTGACTTTCACGGTCAACTTCATTACCGCCGCTTCATTATACGCAGCAGCATGGAACCCCTACATGCGCTATGTGACTTCCATAATGATGAAGCAGATTTTCGCAGTCGAGGATTCCAAGGAAACACGAAAGATCAAGAAGAGCCTAATGAGCTGGAAGCGCGAGAACTGGGCGCCAGGAGAACCAAAATATCCTATAGCTATCATTGATACACCAATAGCGCGGTTATTGAGTGTCAACTTCCCTCCTGGTATAGAATTCATCACACCACACAAAAGAGATATCGATGTTCTTGATCTTCTACCGGTTCATCCAAGGTACATGAATAATGGGACGATCAACATGCAAGTGGAAATGGGAGTCTCTTTGGCAACCTATGGCCAGGACCAGCGACATCGTTCAATCCGCCGTTCGGAACCACAGTTTACCAACGGTTTCTATGCGCCTCCACTCATCCAGGAAATCGGTATGGAGGATGACATCCACGAGGTCATGAGCCGCTGGAACAGCTTCATAGGAAAAGTCCCGGATACTCTTTTTGCCGGAATAGCTCCGTATAATGCCATGGTCGGCTATATCAAGTCGGCCGATGTCAATTCCTTTATCCATGATGCCGTTCGCAGATACTGCAATACGGCTCAAGAAGAGAACAACACCGGCTTCGTTCTCCTGCGCAGTGCAGTGAAGGAAGCGGCCGAGAAAGACCCACGCCTGAATCCATTAGT
The DNA here is from genome assembly GCA_021790235.1 of bacterium. Taxonomy (GTDB): domain Bacteria; phylum Patescibacteriota; class CPR2; order UBA1875; family JAJYID01; genus JAJYID01. The sequence continues at coordinate 43,073 of JAJYID010000003.1, forward strand.
GAAGTTACTCGCACCTCCCTGCTGGGAGGGAGGGGTATGTCATGAGAAAATTCGGCAATGTGGCCGCGACAGAAGCAAGAAAGCGCGAAGCTCCGAAGAATACTTCGCGAGAAGAAGAGTCTAACACTCTATATCCAATACAGACTTTTCTCAAATGGGCACCCACGTGGTGCCCATTCCCTTTTTATTGGTGTTTTACTATTTTCTTCCCCCAAAATACCACTGATAGACTTCTTTTGCTATCGGTTCGGCGGTAACGTCCCCGCCTCCAGAACCTTCTACCAAGATAGTCAGTTCAAATGTCGGATTATCAAACGGCGCAAAAGATGTAAACCAACCATGCTCTTTAGAATTGTTTGGGCCAAACTGTGCAGTTCCTGTTTTACCTGCAACTGCCACCGGCTCATCTTTCAACTGTTGTCCACTTCCGTCTGTAATTGTCTGTCTCATACCGCGCCTAACAATATCAATATTTTTGGATGAGATAAAATTTTGATTTAAAATCTTTGGTTGCTTGGTATCAATAACTTTATCATTTTCATCGACTACTTTATTAACAAAATGAGGCTCATAAAGTGTACCGCCGTTTGCGATCGCACAAGTAGCATTTGAAATCTGGAGCGGTGTTACAAGCAAATCTCCCTGGCCTATGCCCATATGATATGTATCACCAAGGTACCAAGGCTGATTTTCTACCTTTTCTTTCCACTCAGGAGTAGGAATGTTACCTTTACCTTCCCCACTGATATCAACACCTGTCGGTTTATCAAAGCCAAAAAGGTCCAGATAATGTTTAATGAGTTCCGGACCCAAGCCCTTAATATCACCATATCCGCCAGCTACAGCATAGAAGAAGGTATTCACAGAATCAGCTATAGCCTTAGTAACATTTGTGATACCATGTCCGCCGGCCTTCCAGTCTGGGAAAAACCAACTGCCAACGTGAATCCCGCCGGTCGAATTAACAGTCGAATTTTCTGTAATTGTCCCCTGCTGTAAAGCTCCGGATGCTATAAAAGGTTTAATTACAGAGCCGGAGGGATATTCGCCCGCTATAGCTCTAGGAAGTAAGGGGTCGTTTGGATCATTTATAAGCTTAGAATAGTCTGCGGCAGATATCCCTTTTGAAAAAAGATTATTATCATATGTTGGGATATCAACCATTGCTAAAATCTCACCGTTTTGTGGATTCATAGCTATAGCAGTCGCTTTAGTGGCGTGAACTTTATCCATTTCCTTTTTCATAGAATCAGCTAGCTTTTGTTCCAGTCCAAAATCTATAGACAAAACCAGGCTATCACCAAGTTGAGGTTCTTGTTCACCTAAATATTTTACAACATTCCCCTGCGAATCAACTTCATACCTCTGACTGCCGTCTTTGCCTCTTAAAACATTTTCATATGATGACTCCAAACCCGTTTTGCCTATATAATCGGTTAGTCTATAACCCTCATCACTTTTACTTTTTAGTTCATCCTCGCTAATCCTTCCGACGTATCCGAGAACATGTGAAAGCAACCCACCATCAAGATAGTCTCTAATTGGGTTTACCGGTACATCTATCCCCTTTAAGCCTTTAGACAAAATCACAAAAGCATCATTTCGAGAAACATTTTCTTTCAAAAGAATTGGTTCGGTATAGCTTAAGCCCTTTTCGTCTACTTTGTCCTCAATTGTTTGGCCTGAGATACCTAGAGTTTTCGCAGCGTTTTGAATAACCTTATCTCTGGATTTTTTATCTTTCGGCAGTTCGCTTGGTAGTATGGTCGCCTCATAATTTGGCGTATTTTTTACTAATTTCACATGATTTATATCATAAATAATGCCTCTAGGCGCACGAATGATACTCCCCCTGTCTCTGTTTTCGTCAGCCATCGTCCTCTGTTTTCCTCCCTGGATTATCTGTAATGTTGCCGCCCTTGTAAGCATTACGCCAAAAAGCAGGAAAAATATAGCGCCCATGATGAAAAAAGGTTTAAGACGTCTTTCACTTTCTATTTTTGGGGCCTCTTGGTCTGCAGATAAGATATGAAATATCCATTTTTCACTATCTTTGGTTTTTGAATCCTTTAAACGCCATTTTTTATTACCACCCTCAAGACCTACCAGTTTCTTAAAAATATCTTTTCTTTGTTTTGCCATATTAAGCCTTACTAAGTCTCCCTTGCCATAAGAAAAATCGTTTCAAAAAAGGGATTAATAATAAAAAGAAAGCAACTGTAATTACTATTTGGCCTAGCGTAAATAGCAAACCAGTTAGAGTAAAACTATTTCCTAAATACGAAACATAGAACCAAAGCGTTATATAAAACACTGAGGTTGATACAAATGCAAAGATAAATGAAAAAAGTTTTGAAATCTTAGTTAAGTCTTCTTTTAAAATTAAACTTGCGGCCAAAACAATAAGCATAAATACAATAAGATGAAAACCAAAAGGACCGGCTGATAAAATATCTAAAACCAATCCAGCAAAAAAAGCAAAAATGTAAGCTTCATATATTCTTTTAAAGAAAGTAAAAGAAATGATCAAAATTAGCATCAGGTTTGGTACTAACCCAAAAAGATGAAAACGCGAAAGGAAAGATGTCTGAAGAACCAAAGTCACAATCAAAATTAAAATGTTTAAAAGTATTGTCATAAGTTAATTATTAAGTTTAATTTGAAAAAATTAAGTTCATTTGTTCTTGTTGCTTTGTCTATACACCTCTCAGTTTATTATAATCTGGACCCGTTCAAGAGTATTGAAATCTATTTGTGTCCTAATAGAAGCAGATTGAAAAATAGAATTATTTTGTTTAGTGATATTTTCAATTTTTCCGATTAAAAGGCCTTTTGGATATCCGCCGCCTAAGCCGGAGGTTATTACATTTTGGCCTTCCTGGAGAGCAGCATCTTGCTGTATTTGGTTCATTATGATACCCATGCCAATTTGCCCTTGTACCAAGCCATCCGCATTTATATCCGGAATTTGGGCAGGTACATCTGAAAGTGGATCTGTGATCAAAAGAATCTTAGCTGAGTTAGCATAAACATCGGTCACTCTGCCTATCAAAAAACCCTCGCTTGTTGCAGCCATCTTAGGTTTTATACCGTCTTTGGCGCCTTTATCTATCACAATACTTTCCCTTACATTTGTTGGGTCAAAGAAAGTGATACTCGCAGCTACCGTCTGAAAACCACTGTTATCCTTAAAACCAAGCGCCCTTTTTAAGGATTCATTTTCCTGTATATCGGCTGTCATCATTGCATTCTTTGATTGGAGACCATTAACTTCTAAACGAAGTTTTTTGTTTTCCTTCTCCAAATCACCAATATTAGTGAGATTGACCAATAAGTCTTTTACATCCCCGGAAACATCTGAAAAAACTATTCCTATTGGCTGGAAAACTCGAGAAATACCAGAATCAACTCCTGAGAATGATCCTTTAGATTCGGAAAAAAGAAGGCTAAGGATAACAATCAAGATACCAAAAAAAATTAAAAAAGATATTTTTTTCATTATAATTAGTTAAACAGTCAATTAGATAAAAAGCTTGCTTTTTTACCTAATTTCTATTTCTAATTTATACTTTTGGCGATTTTTCATATTGCGTAGTCACTAGGACATCCTTCAAAGATTCAATATCTTCAAGTACTAATCCGGCGCCTCTAACAACGCTAGTCAGGGGGTCATCGGTAATATGCACAGGTATTTTTGTGTTAAGTTTAAGCAGTTTATCAAGTCCACGTAAAAGTCCGCCTCCACCAGCCAGAATAATACCTCTATCCATAATATCTGCCACAAGTTCGGGTGGTGTTTCTTCTACAGTCATTTTTACCGCATCCACAATTTGGCCGATAGATTTTTGGATGGCCTTTCTGACTTGATCGCTGGTGATTGTAATTGACTTTGGGAGTCCGGTGACTAGATCTCGCCCGCGCATAGTCGCTTCAAGTTTATGATCACTAGGATATGCACTCCCAATAGCAATTTTAATTTCTTCAGCAGTTCGTTCACCAAGCAACAGGTTAAATTCATCTCTCGCAAACTGAATGATATCTTCGTTTAGCTCATCCCCCGCAATTCGAAGAGATCTGGATGCTACTATTCCACCAAGTGATATTACAGCCACCTCTGTCGTTCCACCGCCAATATCAACAATCATAGAGCCAGCCGGATCCTGAACAGGCAGACGAGCTCCGATCGCAGCTGCCATTGGTTCCTCTATCAGATATGATTGCCTGGCGCCGGCATTTATTGTTGCATCTTCCACCGCCCTTTTTTCCACTTCTGTTACACCTGACGGAATACCGACTACAACTCGAGGTCTCGGAAAAAGACTAAAACTTTCCTGATGAACTTTATCAATAAAATATTTGAGCATTTGTTCAGTAATCTCAAAGTCACTAACCACCCCATCTACAAGGGGACGAGTAGCTATAATATTTGCCGGAGTTCTTCCGACCATTTTCTTTGCATCATCGCCTATAGCTAAAATTTGTTTAGTTTTTTTGTTGAGTGCTACAACTGACGGCTCGTTTATAACAATACCTTTCCCTTTTACATACACAAGAGTATTGGCCGTTCCGAGGTCAATGCCTATATCATGCGAGAAATATCCGAATACTTTATTTAGCATAATAATCTTTTACTTTTTTAATTAAATCTTTTTCATTTAGGATTTCTGGCTTTGATTTATTTCTCTCTTTGACTTCATATCCACCTGAATTTAAAGATTTTTCAGAAACTATCACCCTTATAGGCATACCCAAGAGATCAGCATCTTGCAGTTTCACTCCGGCCGATTCCTCTCTATTATCCCATAAAACTTCAACCTTTTCTCTTTGTAGTTTTTCGTAAAGCTTTTCTGCTTCTTTATTCTCCCTTAAATCGATCAAATGCACATTGTAAGGTGCAACTTCCTTGGGCCAAACAATCCCTTTTTCATCAGACAAAACTTCCACGATAGTACCCATAATCCTTGACGGCCCGATTCCATAGCATCCCATAAGTACAGTATTTTCCTTACCCTTTTCATCTAAATACACAACCTTAAAAGATTTGGTAAATTTATCTTTCAACTTAAAGATATTCGCAATCTCTATGGCCCGAGTTTCTTGAAGATCAGTTCTGCCACATTTGGGACATTCTTTTTGTGTAAGAATTATCTCTTTATTTATACCCATTTTGCATTGCCGACAAAGATAAATCGTGTCTTCACCCACAGGCGATTCAGTTTGAAATTCATGCGAGAATTTTGAAAATGTTCCTCCGGAAGCAAAAGTAAGAAAAGTTTTTTCCTTTAGACCAAATCTTTTAAACATTTTTTCATATGATTGAATAACCTGATCATAATATTGATTTAAATCTTTCTCTTCGGCATGGAATGAATATAGGTCTTTCATCCTAAATTCCCTGCCTCGTAATATTCCTGACTTTGGTCTTTTTTCATCTCTAAATTTTGTTTGAATTTGAAAAACATACTTCGGCAGATCTTTATAAGATAGGATGTATTTTTTAGCTAAAGGCGTTACCACTTCCTCATGCGTACCACCAAGGGCCACTTCATTTTTAGAATAGTAGCTTGTAAAGCGATAAAGATCATCCATAGTATCCCATCTACCTGTTTTCTTCCAATTTTCTGATGGTGTCAGTGCCGGCATTAGAATTTCCTGCCCACCAATCGCAGTTATTTCTTCGCGTATAATTTCTTCGATTTTTTCGAGCACCTTTTTCCCTAACGGCAAATAAGCATAGACGCCGGACATTACTTGATCAACATATCCGGCGCGAACCAAAAGCTCATGGTTTTTGCTCTCGGCCTTTACGATATTTTTTGTTGTTTTTGAAAAAAGTTTGCTTAGTTCCATTTTTTAATTTTCATTTAAGGCTACTTGATAATACCAAATGTAAAGAAATCTTTAAAGGTCAGAGCGACATATAAAATGACAACAAAGCCAAGGCCGGCAAACTGGATAATACCTTTAGTTTTAGCTGTAAACTTTTTCCTGGCCGCTGACTCTATTAAAGTTACAAGGATTTGGCCGCCGTCCAGCCCAGGAACCGGCAAGATGTTTATTATACCGACAGCTATCGATAGTATAGCAACCCACTGAATAAAGATAGAAAAGCCGGATTGGGCTGCGTTACTGGTTAAAATATAGACACCTATCGGGCCAGCAAGACCTTCTGGCACTTTGAAATGTATGATAGCTCCGCCAATTACCTGAAAAAACATTGTTGTGTATTCATAAATAAATGTTCCAACTTCTATAAAAGATGCTTTAATGGCGGTAAAAAACGGAGCAGAGACTTTCCCTGTTGTCTCTAAAACCACACCTATTCTCGGCACTTCCCGGGTTTTGCCGCCCACATTTTCCTTGAAAAGGTAGGTAGAGAAAGTTTTAACAAAGATTTGTCCATTTCTACTTATCTCTGCATTTACTATGACATTTTTATTTTTCGCTGCCTTTTCCTCGAGATGCTGTACAATAGTTGTACTGTCATTTACCTTGATTCCATCAACTTTCTCAATAATATCGCCTTTCTGCAAACCTTCTTTCGCAGCCGGTGTACCCTTCTCGACCGTCATAACTATGGCATGCATGTTATTATTCACGCCCTTTTGATCTGCCATACCGGGTATGATTGGCTGAGTGCCCGCTAAGTAACTGCCAAAAATAATAAAATAAGCCAGAACAAAGTTCATAAATACCCCTGCCGCAAAGATTAAAAGCTTGATGTATAGCGGTCTTGAGGCAAAGCTCCGTGGGTCTTCTGCATCTTTACCGTCTTCTCCGTAAAGTTTTACAAATCCGCCCAAAAGGACAATGTTAATAGCATAAGTAGTCTCCCCAATCTTTTTCCGCCAAATATTAGGGGGAAAACCAAAAGCAAACTCATCTACCCTGACGCCACTCGCTTTTGCTGAGATAAAATGACCGAATTCATGGAAAGTAATTATTAAAAATATAGCGAAGAGAAATCCTATGATTGAAATAAAAAGGGCCATTTCTTTCTTTCTTAAAAAATTAAATAGTTAGCAAATCACTTTCCTTATTTGCAAGGATTTCTTCGATTTTTTTATTATACTTATCCACTATCTTTTGAAGATCTTCCTCACCACGATACATATCATCTTCGCCTATTTGACTGTCAGTTTTTGACTTTTTAATCTGGTTTAGTACATCTCCGCGTACATTTCGTACAGAAATTCTTGCATTTTCTGCTTTGTCGCGCGCAATTTTTACAAATTCCTTGCGCCTTTCTTCAGTAAGTTCAGGAAGATTAATCCTTAAGTTTTCACCGGTATTTACAGGATTGAGTTTCAGATCAGAATCTCGAATAGCTGTTTCTATTTGGGCAAGATTTGACTTATCCCACGGTTGAATAAGAATAGATCTTGGTTCAGGAATTGTTATAGTGGCGACAGCTTTAATGGGGTTTTTTGCGCCATAAACATCTACCATAATATCATCAACTAAAGAGACACTCGCTCTGCCCGTATGAATTGTCCCTAACTCTTCTTCTAAGATCTCAATGGTCTTTTGGAACCTAGGCTCAGCACCTTTGATAAGTTCTTCTATCACTTAATCCTCCTTTGTGACTGGTTATAACTAATAACTTCTTACTTTCCTACTTCAAATCTGCAAAATCTTCTAATCTCTATTTTTTCGCCGATTTTACCGATCGTTTCAGCTAGCAGCTCCTCGATGGTAATATCCGGATTTTTGACAAATGTCTGTTTCAGAAGACTGTTTTCGCTAAAAAACTTTTCTTTCTTGCCCTCCCAGATTTTATCAAGAATATCAGCCGGTTTCCCGTCTTTTTTTAGTTTCTCAAGTTCGATATCCTTTTCTTTTTCCAGAACTTTCGCCGGCACATCTTCCGGATACAGATATTCAGGGTTTGCAGCAGCGACATGCATAGCCACGTCTCGAGCAAATCTTTGAAAATCATCGCTTCTGGCCACAAAATCGGTTTCGCAAGTTACCTCTATTAGAACACCAATTTTGTTCCCATGTATATAAGAAGTAATAATTCCTTCTTTAGCTTCACGCTCGGCCCTTTTAGCCGCGGTCGCTGCGCCTTTTTTCCTTAATATTTCCACAGCTTTCTCAACGTCTCCTTTTGCTTCTTCGAGCGCATATTTACAATCCATCATGGGAGCACCGCAGATTTTTCTTAAATTTTGAACATCTTTTGCGCTAATTGCCATTATCTTCCTCTATCCTATTAGTGACTCCAACTACAACACCGGAGCCTCATTAGTTTTATTTTTCCTTTTTTTCTTTGCTAAAAACTTCCTTATCCTTTTCCTCGACTTCTTCTGCTTCTATCCCCTCGTCTTTTTCTTTTTTGACTTTAATTTCATCCTTAACAGATGTTTCTTCTTTTACTTTTACCGGAGCGGCCTGAATAATACCTGAAATGTATGAACATATTAATTTGACTGTTTTCACAGCGTCATCGTTTGCCGGGATAGGATAATCAACGATTTCTGGATTTACATTCGTATCAACAATTGCCACTATAGGAATTCCCATTTTCTTTGCTTCTTTGACAGCTGTCATCTCTTTGGAAACATCTATTACAAAAAGCACATCAGGTGTTCGAACTAAATCTATAATACCACCTAGGTTGTTTTCCAGTTTTTTTAACTCTTCCTCACCTTTGAGTTTTTCTTTTTTTGTCATTTCAGAACTTTCCTCAAGCTTTGTTTTAAGATCTTTCATATACTTAATTCTGGAAGCGATAGTCTGGAAGTTTGTAAGCATTCCCCCGAGCCATCTTTCACTAACATACGGCATACTGCATTTTTCCGCCTCTTCTTTTACAATTGCCTGGGCCTGTTTTTTTGTGCCAACAAATAGAACTTTACCACCTGCTGAAACAACCTGTTCTATAAATTTCTTTGCATCATTCAGCTTTCCAACTGTTTGAGCTAGATCAATAATATGAACTTTATTTTTTTGAGTAAAAATATAAGGAGCCATCTTCGGATTCCATCGCTGGGTCTGGTGTCCGAAATGTGCTCCTGCTTCAAAAAGTTCTTGCATTGTAATTTCTGCCATATATTTCTCCTTTTGCCTGACATATATGTCAGGACTCCTCCGCTCATGATTTAACTCGCCCGCAAGCCCTGATTCGGGAGGAATGCGCGCATCAAAAGCGTGTGTTTTTAGTTTTTATAAGCTTACTTAGTGTATCAGAACTAGATACTTTTTACAAGGGTTAATACTATTAATTTTAGATTTTTAGAGGCTTGTTAACTTATAAGCTCCCCAGATACCAAAAAGTCCCCCGATCACTGTAAAAAATATTGAGCTAAATGATAGTAGGTTTCCTCCCCATAAAAGCGGTACAAAGCCGCCTAATGCTGAACCAACTAACATCCCAAGCATGATGGTTTTCTTTTCCATGTTCGTCATCGTACACTAAAATTGCGCCAAAATAAATATGGATTTAAAAATAGATTCAAAAAACCTGATAATATCAGGTATAAGTAATCTTCGTCTTTATTTGTCGGGTGGGTGCAAAAATTGCACCCACCCGTAACTCAGCATGGAATAGCTTACCTTTTGAGATCCTCAAACTTGACTAGTGTCTCCTGTATCATATCGCCATAAGAACTGATTTCTTTGTGAGTAATCGTAATGGGTTTCACAATGTCAGCTAAGATCTCTGCACGAAATATCGGATTCTCAAGAGGCATTGCCCGGAGACAATGTCCCAAGGTTAACATAACAATCCCAAAAATCGTGTGTATCGCCACAAATCTTGCATGGTTATGATAAATTTCTGGGGCAATTTGACTTTGGAAGTTGATGATCGGATCATGATGAAAATCCCTCGACCAGTTTGCAAAGCCAAAACGCAGTATTGTGCGGAGGTCTTCTTCACCCTTATTAATCTGAATAAAATTCAGGAAAAGGGAAAGGCCTCTTACTTTTTCATCGGCTTCTTCTTGGGCAAGAAGCTCAAGAAGCGCTTCTACACTAAACGCCGTAAGTTCCCCACCACCATAAGTCAACTCATTTTGCAGTTGATTTTCAAGGATACTACCATCTCCGCTTGGGTAAAAGATCTCAACAAGTGGTGGGATAATTTCCTGATTGACTAGCTTCACAGCCGGCGTAAATTGAAACCTGCGGTTCATAGCTTGCCTCCAATGACTGGGTTTGTAAAGAACATGCCAATAAATCAGCAAGAATATTATAACATAAAAGTTACAAAATTGAATGAAATAAAGGCAAAATATCATGATTTTTTCTCAAAACAAACTTATCCTTGTTAATGACAGGGAAATCTGATATAATTGTTCAGAAATTTGAATAGTTACTGGTTCCTCCTGAAAAAGACTCTTCAGTAAGACAGGAAGTTCCAGAATAACAGGAGAAAAATGAAAAAGAATATTCATCCTGAATACAAAAAAGCGCGTGTTACCTGCGGTTGCGGAAACGTTATAGAAACCATGAATACAGTGGGTGATTTGACAGTGGAAATCTGTAGTGCATGCCATCCTTTCTTTACCGGTAAACAAAAATTAGTTGATACTGCCGGCCGAGTTGATAAGTTTAAAGCAAAAATGGAAGCTGCTGAAAAGTTAAAGGCTGCTCAACAACCGAAGACAAAGAAAGAGAAAAAGTCGGTAGACACAACAAAACTCGATAAGAAAATGGAAGACATCAAGGAAGAACTCACTGAAGAAACCATCGAAATTAAATCCGAAAAAGAAGACAATATTCAAACTGAAAATTAAATATTTGGAAATGTAGCGCTGTTTTGATATCTCAAGACACGCTATAATTGTTTTTGGTTACAATTCGAAAATAAGTTTACATTAAACAAAGCGAAATGTTAGAAAAATACGATTCATACAAAAAAGAATTTGCACATCTGGAAAAAGAACTCTCCTCACCGGATATTGTTTCTAATCCTAAAAAACTAAAGGAAATTTCAAAAAGGCATGGCGAGCTGAAGGAAGTGATTGTCGCCTTTGAGAAAGTCCAAAGTCTGGAAGATGACATTAGAGCTTCCCGTATCATGGTTGAAAAAGAAGATAACCAGGAAATGCGGAATTTTTTCGCTGATGAGATTATTGGCACTGAAGGCCATCTGGAAAAAGCTAAAAAAGAGCTGGAAACCTTACTTATACCAAAGGATTCGAATGATGAAAAAAATGTGATTTTAGAAATCCGAGCAGGAACCGGCGGAGATGAAGCGGCTCTTTTTGCCGGAGATCTTTTTAGAATGTATTCACGATATGCTGAGAGTCGGGGTTGGAAGATTTCTATGATGTCCTCAAATGTTACGGGAATCGAAGGCATTAAAGAAATGACCGCTAAAATTTCAGGCAACGATGTTTATAAATATTTAAAGTTTGAAAGTGGTGTCCATAGAGTTCAGAGAGTGCCGGAAACAGAATCTCAAGGGCGAATACACACTTCGGCTGCAACTGTAGCCGTTATGCCTGAAGCGGAAGAAGTAGATATTGAAATAGCTCCAGGCGATATTCGCGTAGATGTTTTCCGCTCATCAGGACCCGGCGGTCAAAGCGTAAATACTACGGATTCAGCGGTGAGAATTACACATATTCCAAGCGGAATGGTAGTTTCATGCCAAGACGAGAAATCTCAGCTGAAAAATAAGGATAAAGCCATGAATATTTTAAGATCCCGCCTTCTCGCTCAAAAACAAGATGAAGAAGCAAGAAAAAGAAGTGACTTACGCAAATCTCAGATCGGTTCCGGTGATCGCAGTGAGAAAATCCGCACTTACAACTATCCCCAAGATCGTGTCACTGATCACAGAATTGGATTTACCGTTCATAATCTCCCGGAAATTATGAACGGTAAACTTGATGATATTATTGATGCTCTTCAAAAAACTTCACAAGAAAAAGCTCTGGAAAATCTAGAAAAATAATCTTTCAAAGGATGAAGTCAGAAACTTTGTTCTGCAAAATTTATTGAGACATAAAAAGAAGAAATTTCTCAGCTCACCTGTTGTATAAGACTTCAGATAGTATCAGTCGGGATGATGATCTATAATTGTCCTTCATATTCATATCGTAAGTGCCTTTACAACTTATTTTTTTTCAGTTAAGCTATTTCTATATTACACATTTTGCGAGGGTATTTATTACCCTTTTTTTGCAACGCTCTTTTTAAAATTAAATCATGGAACAAAGGAGAATTTTATGTCAGGCAAAATATCTTCTATCAAAGTTGCACCAATGCCAGGAGTATTAAACCCGGAGGAAATAATTCCTGAGAGGAGAAGCGACGGAGCTGTCGGATACGATCTAAAAGCAATCCGACATTTGAAAATGGACAAATCAAGAGAACCGATTTCTGATAGTTTCCCAGTTACGATAGAACCTGGAGGAAAGGCACTTTTCGGACCCGGTTTTGCGATGTCAATTCCTGAGGGTTATGAAGGCCAGATCAGGCCAAGAAGTGGTATGTCAATGAATGACATTGTGCTTGCAAATCAGGTCGGCACAATTGACCCCGACTATCGAGGTGAAGTCGGCGTCTGCCTGCGTAACGACAGTGAAAAAGCATTTGTTGTGAATCAGGGTGATTCAATCGCTCAACTCCTCATTACTGAGGTCCAGTTACCGGGAATGCACCTTGTTGAGTCAGTAGAAGATCTCCCCGAGACAAAAAGAGGTACAGGCGGTTTCGGTTCAACCGGCATGAGCGGTGCCGGCCACGGAACAGCTACCTACAAGGCTCAAATCCATAATATCGACTGCTATCTGATGGGAATTGCCATCTCGACCTCTGCTCTTTCAGATTGTGTTAGAGGGTGTAAGTTAAATCCCGATGGTACTACGAAGCGAGATGACTTTGGCATTCTTGTTGGCCAAACGCGCAGGTTCGGTGCCGTTTTTGCCAGAGGAGCACGCGTTCTCTCAACTGGATTTAACCATCAGGTAAAAGGCCAGAGTCGCTGTGCTGAGGTTGGATGTCTCAGGGATGCAGAAAAAATCCCTTCGGGACATCGCCTCGAAAGATGCCGAGCCATTCACGCTGAAGAAGATGCGATCATGACCGCGGGTTATAACGGTATCTCACTCAAAGGCAGTACTTTATACGTGAACGCTGAACCCTGCCAAATGTGTTCAAAAAGCATCGCCTCACTCAGCCTGAAGGCAGTTGTTATTCTCAGCAACTCCTATCCCGAGTCTGGCGTCGACATCATAGAAAATGCTGATATCCAGGTTAGGACTATCAGCATGAATGATGTCCGCCGTTTCCAAGGGATAGCAGATCTTATAAGTTAATACGTTCCATGCAGAATAAATGCGGGGTCATAGCGGTCCCGCATTTCTTTTTCTATAAACTTGTAAAGAGACGAGAGTTAGTTTCAGGAATACAGTCTTCATAATAAGGTTTCACCTCCTTAATTGCTTAGCCCACATTCCTTACTTAATATCAGTTTAAATTAAAATTATTCTTATACAAAGATGCTTCTTTTCAATCAGGGAATTATCTTGTAATCATTTTCCTGAAAAGCGGTACAGCTATAGCCAAAGTTACCGCACCGAAAACCGTGAGAATAATCAACTCGTTCATCACCGATGACACCCCTGCACCCAGAATAATGACTTTCCGAAGAGCTTCAATAGCATAAGTTAAGGGTAATACATGCGCTATATCTTGCATAATTTGCGGCATTTGCTGTGTCGGGAAAAAAGCACCGGAGAGAAAAAGCATCGGGAATTGAAACATAAAAAGCAGCTGAGTAGCCGTTTCCTGCTCGGCGGCAGAAGCGCTGACAAGAATCCCAAGTCCGACAAAGGAAAATATCCCAAGCAATAGTAAGAGCGCCACAAGCAGGATACTCCCATTAATAGTCACACCGAATAAAAATATTGCCAGAAGAAGAACTATCGCACCCTGGGCCAGACCGCGGATAGACTGCGACATGGCTTTCCCTAGGATTATTGCCAATCGGCTAATCGGAGAAATCAAGATTCCATCCAAAGTCCCCTGTTCTCTTTCTCTGGAAACTGATGCTGCAAGTCCGGTGAGTACCGCAGTCATCACAACCATTGCCATGATACCAGGGGCGACAAATTCAAAGTAATTGGTCGAGCCGGGTAAGATACCTTCAAGCTTAGATGTGATAGGAGTTATCAATACGCCGGCATTCGGTCCTCTGGCTCCGGTTTTCGCTACCAAAACACCTACCTTTTGTTTACCTATCTCTTGGCCGAAGCCCTGAACAACATTAGTAAGCGTTTGTGTTGCTATACCTGAGATCTGGGGGTTAGATTGATCTTCCACTATGGTTACCTGCGCTTGTTTATTTATACTGATATCTCTAGAAAAATCCGCTGGTATATAAATACCGCCGTTAATTTCTTGCTTTTTAATTCCATCTTTGATCGCATTGATTGAAGAATAAGTTTTTGTGGCAAATGCCTTATTACCACTTGTAATCTCCAAGTTTTTAATCACATCAAGAAGCTGATTACCTGTAGTACCGTTCTGATTGACTACCCCAATTGGAACATTTTTTATCGAGTTTTGACTGGGGAAAATAAAACCAGTTAGCACCATCATGAAAATAGGCATGATAATAAAAGTAATCAGACGAATTCTGTCTCGAGCAAACTCGAGAAGGTCTTTTTTAGTTATTTGCCATAAATCACTTAAAACATGCTTCATTTTTTACCTCACTCTATTTTCACCCCCGCCTCTCCATGGCGGGCCGCCGGCTCTTTTCGCTTTTCCTCTTTTGTCGCGGATATCAAGCCCTGTCACCTGTAGGAATACATCCTCAAGTGTCGGGTTTTTCTTGTTCTCTACTTTCTTTTTTAGATTTTCAACTGTATCAAGCGCCTGAATCTTTCCATGATCAATAATGGCTACCCTATCTGATAATGCCTCCGCCTCAATCATATCATGTGTAGTTAAAATTATAGTAATCCCTTTTTTATTGAGTTCCTGAATAAAAGTTCTGATCATAAAAGTAGTCTGAGGATCAAGACCAAGCGTTGGTTCGTCAAGAAATAGAATATCCGGCTCAGTCAGAAGCGCCCGAACAATATTGATCCTTTGTTTCATACCGGTTGAATAAGTGCTTGCCTGCGCATCCTTCCATTCTTCCATACCAAGACGTTCAATCCACCTTTCAGATCTTTTTTTGATTTCATCTTTAGATAAATGGTTGAGTTTGCCAAAAAACTCCAGATTTTCCATAGCACTAAGATGATTGTAAAGAATAATTTTTTCTGCTACCAGTCCAATCCTCTTTCTCACCTCATTTTGATCTTTTTTAATATCATGACCCTCCACCATAGCTGTCCCTGAAGTTGGCGTAAGCAGAGTTGTCAGCATGCGGATTGTTGTAGATTTTCCGGCGCCATTCGGCCCCAGAAAGCCAAAAATTTCACCTTTTTTTACATCAAAGGAAATCGAGTCTACCGCAGTAAATTTTTTGAATTTTTTAGTAAGTTTTTTTACTTCAATTGTATTTTCTGTTTTCGTCATTTCTAAATTATTTTAAATTTTCTTGAGCAAAGTTTCAATGTTTTTTTAACTTTCTTCAATAATCTTTGAAATTTCCTGATGTCTTTTCTCAAGCTCTTCAGAAAACTGTTTAAAACTCGACAGCTTGGTTAGGAAAAGCCCTTTTCCATGCACCCCAAAAACAAGCATTTTCTCGCCTTTTTCTAACCCTAATGCTTCACGAGCTTCAGCCGGCACCACTATTTGCCCGCGTTCGCCCATCGTTGTAGACCCGTAAAATTTTCTCTTCATTTTCACACTCCTATCATACTTCTCAGATAAGTATGATAGGCTAACACAGCAATGTCAAGATTTTTATTTTTTCGTTATTTATAATTACGATTGCTCCTTCGCTTGCAAGTTTGAGAGTGATTGCCTCACCAATTCCTCTAGATGAGCCTGTTATAAGGGCTATTTTATCCTTCAATTTCATCAAACCTCTATCTCCATTAAATCTTCGCCCACTACAATTTCCCCTTGATATTTTTCTTTCACCTCAGAAGCTAGATCAACTTTTTCCAGATTTGGATAGATGTGCGTCAGGATCACCTTCTTGACATTACTTTTTACTGCAACTTCACCAATTTCATAAGTGTTTAAGTGTGCCGGACTTCCATGATCTTTGTCGTATGAAGTATCGCAAATAAAGAGGTCTGCATCTTTTGCTGCCCTTTCTAATCCTTCACATTTTGTACTATCACCAGAAAATGCAAACACTTTGCCATCATATTCAAATCTCAAAGCGTAGGCATGAGATGGTCTAAAAGCTTTATGCTCTACCTTGTAAGCTTTTGCAACAAGGTTGCTCAACTCCTCGCTTTTACCATATACTTTATATTTTATCTTGTCCCAGTCATAAAAAGCTGGGAGTTCATACACCTCTGACAATCTCTTCGTGAAACTCTCTATACCTTTGGGGCCAAAAATGGTTGGCAATTTTTCAAGTCCTTTTTCAAGGAAAATATCACTCAAGCGAAGATTCATCTGGAAAGCGAAAAGATCTCCCGAGTGATCTGGGTGGAAGTGGGTGAGAAAAACATAATCCATATCAAGCGGACTGAGCCCTATCTGCGAAGCGCCCCCGGTCCGCAATCAATCAATATTTTTTTGCCATCTGCTTCAAGCAAATACGCCGGACCAGACCGTTTATCTGTGACGTAAAATGTTCCTGTCCCCAAAATAGTTATTTTCATATTACCACTTCCCTTCCCAGTAGGCCTCTCCTTCTTCTTCCATTTTTTCAAGGCGGGTGTAGTAGTCGCGTATTTCGTTCAGGTGGGCAAGAGCGATTTTTGCAGTCATTTCAGAATTATCATTTGTGACATTGGTTACTCGATGAGCTGTTCCATGTTCAAGCTCAACATCTAGCCCCATCCTAAACTGTTCGACATCAAACTTATCCCACTGGACTCCCAGCTCTTCACCTAATTGTTTTGCTTCTTCTGTTGTGAATTCTTTTTTTGACACTTCTATCTCCTGATTAGCAATAAAATTATACAACAGAAAAACCATTAATTAAATAAAAAATGCGGTTTAACACTGAACTGCCTACAGCTTGTACCAAGCTCGAAATAAATAAAGAAACTTCTCAAGGAATTTATGTAAAAAATGTAAATAATAAAATTTTCGAGAAATCTTTTTCATAATTATCTAAGAAATCAGTATACCATTCTTTCAAAAAAATGCCAGACAAACTTGGGTACTCACCTTAGATGCGGCCTCACCAATTTCAACGCCTACCTATTTCCTTACTCATATCGCAGGGCTTCAGCCGGATCCTTACGGGAAGCTTTGATGGCGGGGAAAAGCCCGAAAACAACACCTACAGCTACTGAGATAGCGATTGCCAAGATAACCGTCGGCAGGTCAACAACTGCTTGGACGGCGCCGTCTCTGGCGCCAGGGGCAAAGCTCAAGAATCGGCTGGAATAGTTTGAGAGAACCATCCCCAGACCCAAGCCGATAATCCCGCCGCTTACAGTCAAAATAACTGATTCGATTAAGAATTGGAAAAGAATGTGAGCAGTTTTAGCTCCGACCGCACGTCTGAGGCCGATTTCGCGAGTTCTTTCGGTAACTGTTACCAGCATAATGTTCATAATACCAATCCCGCCAACCACGAGTGAAATAGCGGCAATCCCCGTCAGTGTTGCCGTGAAACCACCCATAATAGAAGACATTGTCGACATCAAATCCTTGCTGGTAGTGGTAGATACATCGGCTTTGTCAGCGGAAACCTTGTGAGCGGCGAGAATCGCATTTTTAATACTAGCAGCCGTCTCATCAACCGTGTTTTCACTCTTGGCATCGGCAATGACAGAGCTCATCTTATCCTTGCCGTTCAAGGCCAACCAAGATTTATATCCTATATAAATATTTTCCGAGGGATCGCCTCCCCGAAACATGCCTTGGGTGTTTGTATCAGGCTGAGTGATGACACCGATAACTGTATAAGGCGCATCTTTGATATAAATAGTTTGACCGACCACGGTTTTTTCATTTGGGAAAAGGTCGGAAGCGGTTGTACTGCCGATCACAGCTACGTTGTTTGAACCAGCTACTTGAGCGTCGCTGATAAAACTACCCGTCTGCATGGCCCATGATTTAAGGCTCAAATATTTGCTGTCAATCCCGAAAACCCGGTATTGCGTGGCTTGGGCGGCATTTGCCTGGGTAGCAACAGCCAGCTGAGTGCTTACCTCCGGCGAAGCTTGGGCAATCTCCGGATTATTTTTAATGGTGTTGTAGTCGGCATCTGAGAGAGTCTCTGTGTTTGACTGCTGAAAAATGAAACCACCCTCTCCCCTCCGGCCTTTCTGCCTTTGAGCCGTTTGTTTGTTCGGATCAACTGAACTAATGGTAATTCTTTTGATTCCCAATGTGCTGACTCTTGACTGAACTGTTTTTTGCAAGCCATTTCCAAGTGCGACCAGCGTTATCACAGCCGCGATGCCGATAACAATACCGAGGATAGTCAAAGCACTTCTGCCTTTGTTATGCCAAATGCTTCGCGTGCTCTGCATAATGATTGAACCTATTTTCACTTTTTGCCCCCCTCTACCCGGCCGTCACGAAGTCTAATAATCTTTTTGGCATAGGCCGCAATGTCTTCCTCGTGAGTTATAAGGACTATTGTAGTACCTTGCCGGTTGATTTCGGCAAGCAGACCCATAATTTCTTTTGCAGTTGAAGAATCCAGATTCCCAGTCGGTTCATCGGCAAGTAAAATTGACGGGTTCATCATTATAGCTCTTGCAATAGCCACCCGTTGTACCTGACCACCGGAGAGCTGATTGGTCCTTGAGCTGATTTTCTCAATCAAGCCAACCTTCTTAATCATCTTAAGCGCCCTCGTCTCATCATCGTGGCCCGGATGATAAGTTGTCGGCATGAGCACATTTTGCATCACCGTTGTCCGAGGCAATAGATTAAATTGCTGGAAAACAAACCCGATTTCCTTGCCTCGAATCTCGGACAGCTTGCCGCCCTTAAGCTTGCGCACATCCTGGTCGTTTAAGTGATATTTCCCTTCAAATGAGGAATCCAGAAGACCAATGATATGCATAAGTGTAGACTTCCCCGAACCACTCGCCCCCATAATGGCCAGAAAGTCACCCGATGCAAGAGTCAAGTCTATTCCTCGAAGCGCCCATGTTCCGGCCCCGCCGTCCTGGCGATATATTTTTCTAATGCCTTTAAGCTCAATGACCGGATTCTTTGTTGTCATTATTGTCCCGTCTTTGATTTTAAATAATTTGTAAGGGCGTCAGCTTGGGCTTGGGTTATCTGGCTGTTTGAGGCTGCATTACTTATTCTCTGCGAAAACCTGTCGACCAACTGAGATTTAAAATTGTCCGGAACCCGGCTCAAGAATGTATCGACCGCACTTTGATTCAATGACTTATCGCTATTAAAAAACCTAGATAAATTCATGCCGCCTTGCTGGCTGCCGCCATTTCTAAACATCATCCCGCCGCCAGAACCGCCGCCAAAAGGTCCACCTGCCTTTTTCTGTAATGCATAATATCCGGTACCAGCAAGCGCGATGACCAAAACAATGCTCACGGCAAGCAGTACCTTCGACTTCTTGCGCTCTTTCAAATATAGATCTTCGATTGACTGTTTATCTTTGTCCACTTTTTGATTTTAATGATGTTATTCTGGTCTGCCTGTTCCGGAAAAAAGTGTAGACCGTAACAAAATCCTCAAATTTAATTACTTGTGCAAGTCTAAAGTTTAAACCTGAGAGACGGCTTAGAAGATTATTTAATAATTTTCCAGTTCACAAGGATTTTTGAAGGATTGTATAGATTTTGAGTTGAGTTTAGTAGGCAAATTATTTAGAAACCGGCAGTTTGACTGTAAAAACTGAACCGTTTTTGTTGCTGTCGGCGTGGATGGTGCCGCGGTGAACACCGGTAATTTGCTTGGCGATAGAGAGACCAAGGCCGGTGCCCCCCTTTGACCGGGAAATATCAGCGCGATAGAAACGGCTGAAGATATGTGGGAGATCGGACTGTTTGATACCGGCGCCTTGATCTGCAACCTTGAAAACCGCATGTCCATGCTCCTCGGCGAGTGAAACTGAGACTTTACTTTTCTTTGGCGAATATTTAATAGCATTGTCAAGGAGGATCACGGAAAGTTGGGTGAGACTTTGGCGGTCGCCCATGACTTTTGCGCCACCGAGATCAAAGGTAAAACTGATATCTCTATTTTTTGCCAGCGCCTTGACCTTTTCATACGACTCCTCAACCACTGCCTTGAAGTCAACCTCCACTTTTGGAATCTCTTTGATACCCTGATACTGCGCTAGTGATAGAAGGTTATTCGACAAAGATTCAAGCTTAGAAATCTCCTCAAGGTTTGATCCGAGCAATTTTTTGGCGTCCTCTAAGTTTAATTGTTTGTCGCGTAAACTGACTTCAATTTCTGTTTTCATAGCCGTTAGCGGAGTGCGAAGTTCATGCGAAGCGTCGGCGGTAAATCTATTTTGCTTGTCAACCATTTCAGCGATAGGATGAAGCGTCCTTTTGGCTAGAAAGTAACTGGCGCCGCCGGACAGGAATAAAATCAAGATATTAAAGCCTAAAAGATCGAGCTTCAGGCGGTTTGAGCTGGCTTCCAGCTGTTCCAGACGAGTATTCTCAAAAACCCGAAATCTTTCGGGACCGATTTGTACACCCATAATCGGCATTCTTTGAATTTGGCGATTTTGCCTGCTAAGGGCTGTATTCAACTCCCGTGCTGAAAACTGGTAGAGCACCAAGCTGAAGATAATACTGATCGCCATAGCAATAACCACGTAAAATCCGGTTAATTTCCAGATAGCCGACTTAAACTCCACTATCTCCTCCAATCTTGTAGCCGAAACCGCGGATGGTCTTTACAAGGGACGGACCCTTGTAAGGCTTGTCAACTTTGTTTCGAAGATAGCCGACATAAACTTCAACCGTATTAGGCAGAATGTCGGCGTCAAAGTCCCAGACGTGCTCGATGATCTGGTCCTTGGTCAAAATGCGCTCGGGATTTCGCATTAAATATTCAAGAAGAGAATACTCTTTCGGCGTGAGCATAATGTCGCGGCTGTCCCGGGTGACCCGCTTGGTGATGGTGTCAAGCGTCAGGTCGCCGACAACCAAAATAGTACCGGTTTGTTCCTGAGGCCGGCGCAGCAGCGCTTTTACTCTAGCCAGCAATTCGTCAAAGGCGAATGGTTTGATTAAATAATCATCGGCACCGGAGTTTAACCCTTCGACTCGATCGGAAATCTTGTCTTTAGCGGTCAGCATGAGGACCGGCGTCTCCTTGCCTTCTTTGCGCATCGCATGACAGATTTCGAGACCGTCCATCCCCGGCAGCATCCGGTCGAGGATTATTAAATCATAAGGAAGAGCGAGGGCCGAGTCCTGTCCATCACGGCCGTCGTACTCCACATCCACGGCATATGACTCTTGCTCGAGGCCTCTTTTGATCGCGTTTGCAATCTTCTCGTCATCTTCAACAATAAGTATTCTCATAGTTTAATTTTCCTCCAGTTGAGCCTTTTATTCAACCACTACCGGTTGTGTCAGCTGTAAGTTCAACTTGACATAATCCTCAGATGTGAAATCAGGCGCTAACAATCATGACAATACCGGCAAACATTCGGTAAAGGCGCAATAGAGGTAAAGCTTGATTATAATGAGTTCGTGTTTGTGGTTTGGGTTCGATCAATGACGCGAGTCGCTTGGATAACGCCTTTGGAATCTTGCTCACCGGAAACAATTACCTGGTCACCCACTTTCACTTGAGTGCCGGAATTTACCGGAAAACGGGTAGTGTCTGTAATCTGAACCGTTTTGGTTGTGCCGCTAGCATCAATTGTAAATTGCTGGCCGTTTACGGCCGTCACTTTACCGCCTACGGCATTACCAATCACAAAGCCGTTTGAGTTTAATCCTCCGCGAAATCTATGTCCTCTTCCCATCATACCACCGCGAAATCCTCCTCTCATCATGCCATATCCGCCTCGGCCGTAAAACCCACGCTTGCTGAAAGGCCTGCCATTCTTAAAGTGAACTGCTGCAAAAGCACCAACAATCACGATAAAGACTGCCACCGCGATAAGCGCAACGATTAAGCCTTTCCTACTGCTTGATTTGTCTTGGCCTTGTGATTGTTCTCCGGTTCCCGGCTTGGGAATATCTTTAATTGCTTCTTTTGAATTATCTTGTCCTGCCATAATAAAACTTTCATTTTTTCGAATGAACCGCATCTGGATGACTCTTCGAATTAATTAATATTTTGCAGCAAAAGAATATAAAATCAGACTGAGAATCGGCTTAGAATAAAAAAACAGCAACGCTTCTTTGCGTTGCTGTGTGGTGGGTTGTCCTTTGCGAACAACCCACCACATTTTGAGATCTACCGATACTCATCTAAGACAAGCCTTGTATTACTCGCCATGTAGATCAGTTTTGGCAGTACCAAATCACGCACACCAACAGCATATGGTATGCGGCCGTTTACCCTTATATCCCAACTGAGAGATTGGTCTTCACCGGATAAGGTCACTCTGTGATAACCATGACCGGTCAGAAACTCTGCCGGTACTCCCCACTCCTCCATCTGTACTTTCGGATCACGGATGGATTCTATTTCGTCGACCTCTGCACCGGCAAATTCTAATGCCTCTTTCATTTTAATCGCCGTTGCCGGGACGGATTTTTTACTCGCCTGATGGCTTTCTGCCACATGCGCTTTACACCCACGAAAAGCATACGGATTTACTTCACCAATACCTTTCAGGTTGTTAATAAAGCTAATGACAGGTATTGCGGCATTCATACACCGCAAGAGATGAAAACGGCGGCCACGATTTACCTTGACAAGGTGTTCCAAACCATTCTCAACCTCTTTTGTTTTGTAACCGACTGTACCAAGTTGAAGAGTTGGAATACCATTGGCTGCGAAAATGTAAGCGCTATCGAGTTGGGACAGATTTGACGCATCCACGACAACAAAGCCTCCTTCTGCAACGCCTCGCGGATCTTTTTCGAAGTCATCTGCCGTGATGATTTGAAACCGGCGGCCAAGAAGATCATGTACCCTGGTTTCTCGTCCAATTGAATAAGGTATCACATTGTAACGTTTGTCCTCTTGGATAACCTTGGCTACTACCGGCCCCAGTTTACCGGTGATCCCGCTGACCATTACGTCGGTTGATTCTGCACTAATCAATCAAACCACATCCTTTCAAATCCCTTTTGGTAATTATAACCAATTACGCTTTCCGGACAACTTGTCCATCAAATGAGTTAGTCTTGATAAAGAATAGGTTTCCAGGATTGCCCGAAAATGTCCTTGACTAAGGTGCCAAAGCAATTCAAGGTTATAGCACTTTAACCTGTTATACCGTGTTTAACTCTTCTGAGTTCCGGAATAGCCTTGAGACATTCAAGAAAGACACATTACCGGAACTTTACTCTTCAACTCTTCCAGATGCGACTAGACCTCCCATTGCTTTGACTGACAATGGTATGACGAGATCAAAACTATCCAAGATTTCTGCAACTTTTCCTCAGAGAAATACTTCCGCAGTTTTCTCGCCCATCATTCCTCGCTTTCATTTGGAGTTTGTTCATCATCAGCCATTTGCTGGTCCAGATCATGTAAAAATTCGTTGTCCTCATCTGTCATACCCGATATGTCATCCGGATCCCATACATTTATCTCATGAAGTTCTTGACCTAACTCCATTAATGACTGAACCATAGAAGAAAGATGTTCTAAAATACTTTCTAAATAATCTTTGGCAATTCTCAGTAAGAAATAGATGATGATACCTAAAAAAACTATAGCTATAACTATAGCTAACACTATTACCTCCCAAAACATTGGGGACTCCTCTCAAGCTACTCGTTTAATAAAAGTGACCGGCTGTATCCTCCGGTTTCAAACGCTAAAGTTATTATACCATAAAACTAGTTAAAGTTCAAAATAAGCGTATTGTACAACAACAAATTGAACACTTCTTAAGCTGAAATTAAGAAGGGGGCAAAATATGAGTATTAATCAGGAAATAAACTATAAGTTAAGGCCGCCAAAAGGTAAAGAGAAGGATATGCCTTTACCTAAGGATGGTTTCTATGGTTTTAGCTCTGAGTGTGGTAATGATCATTCTCGTTTTTGGCACGAGGATTCTCACCTAAACACCTTAGGGATTGCTAAAAAGAATATAAAGCCGGCGTTCAACTCGCCGGCTTTTACTTTGATTTCTTAAATTTAAATTCCATGCTTTGTATACTTGGAGTTTTAATTATAAATATATTTTCAGCTCTATTGGACAATGGTCTGAACCATAAACTTGGCTTAATATTTTAGAATCTTTAACTCTATCTTTAATTGCATCTGACACAATAAAATAATCGATTCGCCAACCAATGTTCCGTTCGCGAACCGTAGGCCTGTTTGACCACCATGTATAGTACCCATTGTTTCCCTCAAAAACTCGGAAGGTATCAGTAAATCCAGATTTCAAAAACTCATCAAACCACTGTCTTTCCTGAATAGTAAAACCGGCGTTTTTCTCGTTTGATTTCGGATTGGCAAGATCTCTTGGCTCATGGGCTACATTGAAGTCTCCGCCAATTATCACCGGTTTTCTTTTGTCTAACGCTTTAACCTGCTTTAGAAATACTTTATTAAACCTCATTTTAAAATCCAAACGAGCCAACTCTCTTCTGGAATGCGGGAAATAAGTGTTTAAGATATAAAACTCAGGAAACTCTAACACCATAACTCTGGCTTCAAGGTCAAAAATGCCGACTTCAAGCCCTTTTATAATATCTAACGGCTCAGTTTTTGAATAGACTATAAGTCCGGCATAACCTTTTTTCTCCGGCAGAAAGTGGTACATATGATAACCCTTAGGCTTCGGCAGTAAATCTAGGTCGTTTTCTGAAATTTTCACTTCCTGGAACAAATAAATATCGGCATTTTCCTTTCTAATAAAATCAAAAAGACCACTCTTTGTCGCCGATCGGACACCATTTACATTCCAGCTAACAATCTTCATAGTCACACCTCTTTTTATTATTTTTATGACCTACCTATGTTAGAGCTACAAGCAAACAGGTTAACGATTATATTTTAATGAATAGTTTCCGCCGACCGACAGACAGACGAGATAGCAATAAAGGTTAACCAAACACGTTCATATACATCTAATAAAATCCTATGATTTAAAAATGCTTAACCGACTCAAGATAAGCATAAAAAAATGATAAACAATTATTCTAAATATTCCTTTTTTACTTAGTTAACCTAATTTTCATTTTGATATCTTGGAGAATAGGTCTGCCCCGGAAGCATTAGGCAGAAATCCATACCTTCTTCTTCTTCAACAACATTAAAAAAGGGGCAATCCAGACAACTGATCTCCTTTTGCGCATAAGTTCCCTGAATTTTGCCGCCACAGAAAGTACCTGTCACAGCCCAACAAATCCTTCCGCGATTTGTCCCGCCATTAGTACCATCGCCTTCGCCTGTTTGCGCCGCCGGACAAATACCCAAATTACCAACTTCTTTTCCTCCTGGTTCACGTCCACATTTTTTAAATTCCCAACAGTTTTCTTTCTTCATCCCGACGCCTTAGTTTATATACCTAACTAATTGTACAATTCCCAATGTAAAAGTAAAATACTTTTTTTAACTGCTGGACCCCAGAGTCACGACAACGGTCTTTTGATTGCCATCCCTTAGGATAGTGAGAGTCACTTTGTCACCAGGCGAATATTTCTGTAGGATTGAGGTAATGCTATTATTTTCATCAATAGAATCATTATTAATTTTTAAAATTATATCAGCTTCTTTAATCCCGGCTTTGTCAGCGGCGGAACCAGGAACAACACCAGGGTTGTCTCCGCCGTACACAAGCGCTCCTTTATCAGATTTTAAGTTATCGCTTGCTGCCAAATCTTTAGTAATAGGAATATAGCGAACACCTAGAACCGGCCTCACAATCTTTCCAGAGGATTCCACCGAAGAAACTTGTTTTTTGATCATGTTAATAGGGATAGCAAACCCTATCGACTGACCCTGCTGGTCCATAGCTGTATTAATCCCGATCACTTGTCCACCAATATTTAGCAGCGGTCCGCCTGAGTTTCCGGGGTTAATCGCCGCATCAGTCTGAATGACATTGTCCAGCGACTCTTGGCTGCTGCCACTCTGGTCTCCGGCTGTAATCACACGACCGATACCGCTTACTACACCCGTGGTGACTGTATTTTGGTATTGGCCTAAGGCGTTTCCTATTGCAACCACAGTTTGTCCAACCTCAAGCTTATCCGAATCACCAAGCTCCGCCACCGGAAGATTCGACGCGTTAATTTTTACAAAAGCAAGATCATTTAAAGAATCACGCGCTTTGACTTCTGCAGAATATTTTTTACCATCGCTGGTAAAAACAGTATATTTGGCGTTTGTGTCCGAAACGACATGTTTATTCGTAACAATCAAACCATCTGAGTCGACTATAAAACCCGTACCGGCACTATTTGTCTTTAGAATAGACCCAAAAAGTCCCTGGGATGATCCTTCACTTGTGATCGAAACTACTGACGGGCTAACCTTCTTTACTACGTCGATGACTGCCGACTGCTCCTGAACGTTATATGTTTTACTGCCTATCGGTGTACCAGAGATTGGGTTACGTAAATTCCCATTTGCAATACTATAACCTAGAAAACCACCCAAAATACCCATAATAAATGAAGCAGTAATCAACAGAATTGTCTTTTTCTTCCAGTCTAAACCAGATGTTTTCCCCGGTAAATTATTACCTTTATTATAAGTTTCTTCCATTTTCCTCCTAACTGCCAAACCATCTTATTGTTACAAATAGCGTAAAAAAGATAACTGAGGATACGCTTAAATATTCAATGATAACTCTTGATGTAAATCTTTCCTCGAGTTTATGGATCATAAGACCATACACTAAATAATATATTACTATTGTAAAGAGTGGCAAGGTCACAATCGACAAACTTGTAGTGTTCTCAACTTTATAAATGCTTGGATATCTTTCCAGATAAAAACTGGCAGCTAGAGAGATTTCAGTTATCAGAAAGGCTAAAACCGTGGAATAAGCTTTTGTCCATTTTTTTGTAATCCTGTTTTTTGCGAAATTATAGAACGAAAGCAGGTAAATAAAAGCAAATATGGATAAACCGCCTGTCAAAACTGCAAAATCTCCAAAGTACTTTTGGAGGATAATTTCCAGATTTACCAATATATTCGTCCCTAGAAATACTGCGAGTAAGACCGAAAGATTCAGGGCATTTTTTTGGATTTGATTCATTGAACCCTTCTTGAACATACCCGCAAGATATCTAAGACCCAAGAAATAGGCCAGAAAAACAAGGGCAAGAATGAAATGATTGCCGAAGACTGCAATATTTGCATTCATAAAAGCCGTTATAAACAATATAAAAAGGATGTCATCTCTCTTTTTATACTCAAGGAATTTTTTCAGCTCTATCCCAAAAAACATGAGCATATATAGAAAAACTGTTATAAATGAAAGTATGAAAAGCAGCCAGAAATAGAGTTTATTTGCGAGGACTAATGTTAAAAGCATGCTTTCTATATAAAGTAGTCCTAGAATAACATCTGATCTGTATTTTTCTGCGAAAGCCATCAGTTAGTACTTAGCTGATCTTTCCCGACCACTATTGTAATATCATATAAACCGGTTGGATCAGGAGCCTGAGTTGATTTGATACAGAACTTTTTTTCCAGAAAATCGATAGTTTTCGGTTTGGCGCCATTTGTATGATCAATAATCTCAGTAGCCGAGTTCAATTCGTCTGCATTCGACAAATCATTGATTTGCATACCCATACCTGAAATAGAATCACCTGTTTTTTTAGCCTCTCCGGAAACTCCTGTAGCATTTAAAATTTGTATCTTCGCAGCTTCATCATTAAGTCCGGAATCAGTAAAGATATTCTTTGCTATATTTTGGATCTCATCATAGTTGCCTGTTTTAGGAAGCAGAATGTATGTGCCATTATTTGCCGAGACAAGCGGGCCGTTTGTGCTATTATCTAAAACTTTATTTATAATTTTTGTCTTATCGGTCTTCTGGAACATATCGAAGAGACGCTTTGCTTCCCAGATTTGCATGTTAGTTTTTATATGATCTCCTAAAACATTTAAAATATCATTCATCTTCACCGGGTTCAAAAGTGTACTCGTGCTCGTCAGTTTGTCTCTGACTGCCATTAAAATTTGCTGCTGTCTTTTGGCGCGATCAAAGTCAGATGTCGTTTCCCTGCTTCTGGCATATTTCAGAGCCTCAGCGCCACTCATGTGATGCATACCTTTTGTAATATAATAAGTACCGTCTGGATAATATGGATCGTACAAATCATTTTCTACGTTTACATCAACTCCGCCAATATCATCAATAATCTTTGCAAAACCGGAAAAATCAACTCTGACAGTATAATGAATAGGCAAATTCAAAACATTTTGTACCGTTTGAGTTGATAGATTAATCCCATTACCTGGTTTGTCCTCTTCACCATAAGCATCAGCCGCATTAATTTTAGCTTTTCCATGACCGGGGATACTTACATACAAGTCCCTCGGTACAGACAGAAATGCTACCTGATTTGTAGAAGGTTTGATACTTGCCACCATGATGGTATCTGTCAGGTTTGGACCATCGTGGCCCGCTCCGCCTATACCAAGCAGCAAGACATTAATCCTATCCTGAGCTTCACCTTTTAACTGTCCGCTTCCAAAAAGTCCGAGAAGGCCGGGGGCACCATTACCCTGAAACATTTTCTGAGCGAGAACATAAGCTTTATAACCGAGGAAAATTCCGCCAACAAGAAAAAGTGCGACAACTGTAAGAATAATCCTCCTCTTCCAATGTTTTTTCTTTTTCTTTTTAAATTTTACAGGTGTTTTTGTACTTTCGTTCTGACTTTTCACTATTTCTCCAGAATCATCATCTTCGATATCGCTTAATATATCTTCTATCGATTTTTTGCTCATTTTCCCTCGGTTAATTTGCTAAATTTCCAGCATAAGAAAAAGTATACAAAAAAATACATTGCCCGTAAAGTAGTTTCTTGATAAACTTATTTATAGTTTTTTTAAAATGAGAAAAAATCCCTATGGCAGAAAAAAAAATAAGAGAAAATACACTTTTCACAAAAGAAATGATCAAAACCGTTATTATTTTTTTGGCAGTTCTCATAATCTTAAAGTTTTTAATTTTAGAACCTTTTTTAGTCTTAGGGACATCAATGGAGCCTAACTTCCAAAATCAAAACTACATCTTTGTAGAAGGACTGACATATCTATATTCATCTCCTCAGAGAGGCGACGTAGTGGTTTTCAAACACCCCGAAAAACAATGCAATGATTTCCTAAATGCAAGCTACATAAACCGTTTTTTGCCTTTTAGCCCCTGTACAAACTTTATTAAAAGGATTATTGGGCTTCCCGGTGAAACGGTAATTATTAAAAACGGGACTGTCACTATCAAGAACAAAGAGCATCCGAATGGATTTACATTAAACGAGCCCTATATTCCAGACACCGCAAACTTCAAACTCCAAGGAGACGAAACAACTACACTAGGTAAAGACGAATATTTTACTTTAGGTGATAACAGAGAACCAAATGCCAGTTTGGATTCGCGCGAATGGGGTCCTCTGCCGAGAGATCATATCATCGGCAAGGCTTGGCTCCGCGTTCTGCCTTTAAGCGAAATAGGGCTCATCCCTGAACCGAAATATTAAGATACATTATTTAATTCTCTGAAGATTTTAAAAAATTCTAAAGTATTTTTTCCAAACCAGTCGAGCTTGTTTTTAAGAGTTGGCTTGTTATAACAAATCAATCTCTTTCACCAACTCTGGCATAACTTTCAAAATATATGCCGTCATCTTCAAATACTTCAAGGACTTTGTACCTTCCTTTTGTATAAGTTCTTTTCCCTCTTTAAAATGAACCGCTTCTAATATAAGAATACTGGCAAGCGGTCTGGACAAGACAGCGTTTCCTTGAGTTTTTAGTAAAGGCACTTCACCATCCAAATAAAAGTTTCTCTGTCCTTGCTTCAAAAAATCATAGATCTTCCCGGTTTCTATTTTCTCTGGCAGACATTCTTCTCTTTTTCTGTTGCCCTTTTTAAATTCCTCAAAATCTCTGAGTGCGAGATCCGGATTAAACTCAACTTGAATACCCATTTAGTTGCCTTTCATGAAAAAGCCGATGATTCTTTCCCGATCTTCGTCTGAATCATAGTTTATAGTAATTGATCCGCCTTTTCTTTTGGGTCTTATAGTCACCTTCGATCCCAGCGTCTCACTAAGTTCTTTCTCTATTTGAGCCACATCCGGATCCGACTCCACCTTATCTTTTTTTAACTTCTGGCCGGAGATGACTTCACTGACTTTCTTTTCAGTTTCTCTGACAGAAAGTTTTCGGGAAATAATGAGACCCAAGAGTAAAATCTGCTGTTCAGTATTGATGATAGCTAGAAGGGCGCGAGCATGTCCTTCGGAAATCTGTCCCGTATTTAAAGCTCTTTTAATCTCAACCGGGAGACTGAGAAGACGGATTTTGTTTGCAATTTGGCTTCTCGACTTTCCGACTCGTCCGGCCACCTCTTCCTGAGTCAGGGATAGTTCACCCATAAGTTTCTGATATGCCAGGGCTTCTTCGATAGCGTTTAGATTGTCTCGCTGAATATTTTCAACCAAGGCCAGCTCAAGTTTCTTCAGTTCTTTCCCGTCACGAACTATTACAGGCACTTCTGAAAGACCCAGAACTTTTGCAGCCCTGAGGCGCCTCTCTCCGGCTATCAGTTCATATCCGCTTCCTGATTTCACAACTATTAATGGTTGAATAATGCCGTTTTCTTTAATTGACTCGGCTAAGTCTGCCAGTGACTCATCGTTAAAAGTTTGTCTCGGTTGTACCGGGTTCGGCTCTATTGAGTTCACCGGAACATTTAGAAAGTTTCCCTCAGGTTTGTCACTTGTTGACACATTATCGTTTCCGATCGGAATCAAAGCATCGAGTCCGCGTCCAAGACCCCGTGAATTTTTTACTGACATTTTATGTGCACCTCCTTTGCCAGACTTTTATAAGCATTCGCGCCTTTGCCAAGCTTATCGTATTTAAATATACTTTTTCCGAAACTCGGGGCTTCAGCCAAACGGATGTTCCGCGGGATAATGGTATCAAAAACCTTACCGGGGAAATGTTTTTTGACTTCCTGCTCGACCTGCCTTGAAAGTATCGTTCTTTTATCATACATCGTCAGCAAAACACCAAGCAAGTCAATATTCGGATTCAAACTTGTTTTAATTCGCTGAACCGTATGCAAAAGCTGGCTTAAACCCTCAAGAGCGAAATACTCGGCTTGTACGGGGATTAAAATCTTATCAGAAGCAGTTAATCCGTTAACCGTCAGAAGTCCCAATGAAGGCGGAGAATCCAGAAAAATATAATCATAATCATTAGAGAGTTTTGCCAATGCATTTTTCAGCTTATGCTCGCGTGCAAAATGTGACACAAGCTCTACTTCGGCAGCAGCCAGAACAGTTGCTGAAGGAATAATATGCAAGTTTTGATACTTAGTACGAAAAATCGATTCCTGTGGGTTGATTTCATTGATTAAAACATCATAGAGTGATCGTCTGAGAGCATTTCTATCAACACCGATGCCGCTAGTTGAGTTACCTTGAGGATCTAAGTCGATCAAAAGCACTCGATTGCCTTCGTGCGCAAGATAAGCGGCCAAGTTTATTGTGGTAGTAGTTTTACCAACTCCGCCTTTTTGATTTGTTACCGCAATAATTTTGCCCATAGTTCCTTTACTATAGCAGAAACGATTATCAATTTGAATACAGACCTTATTCCTCATTATATAAATAAGAAAGGGAGCATAACATTAAGCCATGCTCCCCTATCCTTGCAACCAAGATTGGGGAAACAAAAACTGTTTCCCCAATCTTTCTAGACTTTTGGGTATGCCATTATAGCGCACCTTCGTTTTTAATGAGATAATGCCAGGTAAGCATTCGAGTATTCTTTCTCTCCCGTCACCTCTCGAATAACTTTAATAAACGGAGGCAGTTGCACAGTATCATTTTCCTCAGTTAACTCAATTTCCAGAAGTATCAACCCTTTATGCTTTTTCGGATGTGAAAGAACATCCAGCTCAAAGTATTGATTTTTCCAAGGGAAGAGAGTTCTTTTCTTCCTGACAGGTGATCTCATCGAATCAGCATGAGCATCAATCTCATCAAAATACTCTGCCGCCGTGATCATATGTTCCGTTTCCAGCCGCTTACCCAGAGTATCCGTTTGAACTTTTCTTGTCTTGAAATAAATATAACTGTTATCTTGTCCTCTCTTACGTACCCGAATTTCCTCTTCCTCGTTACTAGAAAACAAGTAGACCTGTTCAATATCTACAGTTGTATAATGAAGTATTTTATCCCAATCTATGCTTTCAACCAAGAATTTGCGCTCATACTCAATGGGGACCGGGACTCCAAGAATCCTGCACATTGCCTGGAAAGTCCTTCTGATTTTACCCTGAAAATCAGTTGAGTTATCAATAATAGAAAGATGAGGAACACCGGTCCAAGCTTTAATGGTCTTCTCATCAGTCTCCCTCGCTTGTTCTGCGGTCTCCCATCTTGCCGAATTATTCTCGCATTGATAATAATCTTCAGCGCCATTCGCAGCTGTTACGAGATGCACTGCACCATTGTATCGGCGATCTCTTATCTCCGGTATTTTTAAGTAGTTTGCATGCACAATAGCAGCAAACCTTTCCTTCCCTATATAGGGCTCACCGTCCATCGTCCCACGATCTGTCAGGACTAAAGGTTTTGAACCTGGGTTTGTGCGGAGGTGATCCTCCGCTAATCTAGACATTGAATCTTCCCAAGCAAGCTGCATTCGCAAGACTTCTTCTTCAAAACGGAAAAACTGAGATTTGGAGAGACTTTTAAGATCAAGCCCGGCTTTTTTAAATCTGGTTGCCATCTCTTCCACGAGGAAAACTTTAAAGCCAATGTCTCCAAGCTTTTCAACACAGTAACTCATGCCGGTAGTTTTGCCTCCACAAGGGCCACCTGTCACAACAACCTTTGGTATATGTAGGATATCTGTCACCTGATTCCCCTTTTGGTAAGGTACATGCACATTAAAACACAAATGCCAAGAAGTTTCCCTCTCAGCATATTTAGTTTACCACAAAAAAAGTTTTTCACATATCCCGAGATGATTTTGTCAATGAATCAATATAAAAAATCCCGTTTCCCGAAAGTCTCTTTAGTAATATAAGAGAGAATTCTCTGAATGTCTGAGATAGGTATTAAAAACTACTTGACGCTTATTTTTTCTACCTGCACCTTTGTGAGCTTTTGCCTGTGTCCAGTCTTTTTACGGTAGTTTTTTCTTTTCTTATATTTTAACACTACTATCTTATCGGCTTTTTCTTGAGAAATAATCTTCACTCTAACATTCCCATTCTCGATGATCGGTTTACCTACCTCAACTTTATCACCATCTGCCACTAAAAGAATATCTTTGATATCGAGTGTCTTGCCTTCTTCGGCATCAAGCTTTTCAACCAATAATGTGTCACCTTCGGAAATTTTGTATTGTTTTCCGCCGGTTTTTATAATTGCAAATTTTTTAACTTTAGTTTTTTCCGCCATTTTTTCAACTTGATTTAAGCACTAAAAAATTATACTAGAAAATCCTGTTTTGGTCAACGAGAATCTGACTCTAAGGTTGAACAGATTTGAGAAAATCCCAAAACTGAGGCCATGTTTTGTCCGCCGCTTCCGGATATTTGAAACCAGCACCCTTGCCATCTGTTTTCGCTTTCATAGCTATGGCCTGAACGACTCGATGATCTTTGGATAAAATCGGCCTACCTGCACTATAGTTTGCAAGTTCTTTTTCCATCTCTTCTATACGATTACTTTCGTGCCCTTTAAGACTCGGTCAGCAACTCTCTCCATCCTACTTACCGATCAAATCAAATGTCCTCGCGAAACAATAATCTTCTGCCTGCTTTGGAACAAAGTCTAATGCCTAGCCTTTGAACTTCCTTAAAAATGCCTCGGCCTGGACAGAAATCGTTTTATCATATTTCGGTTCCCACTTTTCACTAGCTTGTCGCTTACTATTCCAATGATCCACAGTTTTATAAGTTAATGATAATTTAAAAGGTGGATTTTCAATTTTTTCAGTATTCCCGCATAATACAGCTGCACTTGCCCACTGCGATGTGCCATGGTCTAACTTCAAAAGCTCGGAAAGTGGGTAGTTGATGATTTCAGAATTACTGCATATTTTTCTTTCTTTCAATGTCTTATGCTTTGTAAATTTCTTATTTAATCCATATTTCCACGACACAAATTGCAGAAATCGGAAAAGAGTTCCCGATTCACCAACATCTATCACATCACCGGTCAACCAATCCTCAAGCGCTTTTTTAAGAGCAAACAAATCATCGCTTAAATATTCCTGCTCATCCAAGAATTGCAGGATATCATTTCTCCCATGCAACAAATCCAAAATACCCATTCTCATAATCCAGGACTTGTCCAAAGGTATGTATTTTTGAAATTTTGAATTTAGAGTTTGATTAGACATTGAAAATTAGTAATTGAAAATTTTATCAGAAATCTATCTTCTTATGATGAATGTGGATGCTTTCGAGAATTCCCAGAGAAACTAAAACTACGATTACTGATGAGCCGCCGAGACTGATGAGGGGGAGCGGTATCCCGGCCACCGGCGCTATCCCCAGATTCATTCCGATATTTAGAAAAACATGAAAGGCAAGCATTGCCACGACTCCTGTCGATAAATACATTCCAAAATAGTCCCTCGACTTGGCAGCAATCAAAATACCGCGAAAAATCAAAACTGCAAAGAGCACAAGTACCACAAAAACCCCGACAAACCCCATCTCTTCAGCTAGAGAGGCAAAAATAAAGTCAGTATTTTTCTCTGGGATAAAATTCAGTTGAGATTGTGTCCCATGACCAAGACCTCTGCCAAAAAGCTGGCCTGAGCCGATAGCAATCTGCGCCTGCGTCACGTTATAGCCGGCGCCTTTTGGATCGCTCGACGGATGCACAAGTGCTATAATTCTCTGTTTTTGATAATCATGCATAGTTATCCATCCTACCGGGACTAAAAGCAGTGCAGCGGCAACTAAAATTATAATATGTTTCAGACGTATTCTGCTGACCGCAAGCATTGCTATCCAAATCACAATAAAAACAAGTGCTGTCCCCAAGTCCGGCTGTATTAGAACTAGAAAAGTCGGTATAGCAAAGTAAATACCAGACTTTATGATCGGCTTCAGCTTGTGCATTTCCTCGGCAAAGTCGCTGAAGTATTTCGCCATCACAATAATAATAAGCAGTTTCACAAACTCAGACGGCTGAAACTGAAAACCGGCTATAGTAATCCATCTGGTCGCACCCATAGAGTTTTTACCCAAAAAATGTACAACAATAAGGGTGAAAATCAGGATAATATAGAGAACACTGCTCCAGTTAAACATGGTTCGATAATCAAAAAAAGCAACAAAAAAGAAAAAAATTAAT
The DNA here is from genome assembly GCA_021790235.1 of bacterium. GTDB lineage: Bacteria > Patescibacteriota > CPR2 > UBA1875 > JAJYID01 > JAJYID01. Next base: position 78,739 of record JAJYID010000003.1, read on the forward strand.
CCAATCAAGCCAAAGATCGCCTGCTGCCATGCTTCTTTACCGCCGCCAACCATACCAAAGGTTGTAGAATAAATAACTGCAATACCGATAGCAAAAAGAAGTATGCCGATGACAATAATGACCCAATCAAAGTTTTTTAAGGCGCGCAAGTTAAACATAACAGCCAATCCTTTGGATTATAAATTTCTAAGTCCTAATTTCCAATTTTCAATGAATGACTTAATTAAATCATTCGCAAAATTTAGGATTGTTTAGTTACTGGATATTGGTTACTTATCAATATAAACGCTTCACTCCTAATTCAATACCTATTTCTTCAATCTTCGTCTTCTCACTGTAATCCGCTTTCTCTGTATTGCCAACCGTAACCTCTTCGGCAAGAGTTTCCTTTGAAATGTATTCGTTTTCTTTCTCAAATACAGATTTGAGCACATTATCGGCCGTACTCCAAAATAGATGGATTCTGTCTTCCACGTTAAATCCGGCTTTCTTTCTCATCGCTTGGACTTTCCTGACTATTTCCCTCGCCAAACCCTCGATCTTTAACTCATCGGTAATTTCTGTGTTAAGCACAATAGCCTTTTTCAAATTATTATCATACATAACCTTTTTCACATTAACTTCTTCAGCAATAATCTGTTCTAACCCCAAATTTAATTTTGGGCCACCATAAGTCAAGCTTGCCAACGGCTGGCGGACTTTGATGCCTTGCTCATTTCTATCTGCAAGCCCCGCCTCGACAATATTTCTGGCGTTCTGCATTGCATTTTCCATTTTCTCATTTATTGCATCTTTATCCACTCGAGGCCACTCAGATAAATGAATACTCTCACCTCCTGCTAAGTTCTGATAAATATTTTCACTAATAAAGGGTATAAACGGCGCGAGAACTTTAGTAAAATCTACAAGAATTTCATACAAAGTATCGTATGCAGCCGTTTTGTCCGTGTCGTTTTCACTCTTCCAAAATCTTCTCCTTGAACGTCTTACATACCAGTTTGACAAATCATTAAGAAACTGCTCGATTTCTTGCGTAACCTTGTAAATGTTGTACCTTTCGAGATGTTTAGTCGCTGACTCAACCAGTTTGTTTTTACGCGATAGGATCCATTTGTCGAGAATGTTTTCTGAATTTGTATGTTTTCCGCTTGGTACGTAATTATCAACATTCGCATATGTCACAAAAAAGCTGTACACATTCCAGTAAGTCACCAGAAATCTTTTGGCTTCGCCGACCAGTTTGGCAGAGAAGTTTCTCGGATTTCCCGGCATGGTTGCACTATACATATACCATCTGAGCGCATCCGCGCCATGAGCGCTCAAAACGTCCCAAGGGTTTACAACATTCCCTTGTGATTTGGACATTTTCTGTCCTTTCTCATCTAAAATATGACCTAGACTGATCACATGTTTGTAAGCAGAACCTTTGTCTAAAAATGTTGAAATAGCAAGAAGCGTGTAGAACCATCCTCGTGTTTGATCCACCGCTTCACAAATATAATCAGCAGGGAAGTGGCTATCCAAGTTTTCTCCCGAATTTGAAGCAAAGGGATAGCTCCACTGCGCATAAGGCATAGCACCGGAGTCAAACCAGCAGTCTATAACATGAGTGTAGCGTTTGAATTCACCTCCGCAATCGCACTCCCAAGCATATTTATCAATATACGGCCTATGCGGATCGAAGTCTTCCGGAATATTTTTATCAGTTTTCTCACCCAACTCTTTATATGACGAAATTAATTCTTTTTTGCCGCACTTGTCGCATTTCCAGATCGGCAGCGGCGTGCCCCAATATCTTTCTCTAGATAGTGCCCAATCCTTGGCTTCGCGAATCCACTCACCGAAACGGCCATTTTTCATATGTGACGGATACCAGTGTACTTCTTCATTATTTTTAACCAGTTCCTTTCGAAGTGATGACATTCTGATATACCAAGTATCCCGCGCATAATAAAGAAGGGGAGTGCCGCATCGCCAACAGTAAGGGTACGAGTGTGTATACTCTTCCTCTTTGAATATCAAGTTGCGTTTCTTTAAATCGGAAATTATAAGTGAGTCCGCCTCTTTGGCAAACTTCCCTTTTCCGACCTCGGTCAACATATTGCCCTGTTCATCGACAGTCATCAGTACAGATAAATCATTTTCTAGACGCCCAATATTATAGTCATCTTCACCAAATGCCGGAGCAATATGAACTATGCCCGTACCATCTTCGGTTGAGACAAAGTCACCCATGATAATTTTGTATTCTTCCGTGTCCTTTTCATTTTTAAACTTTGCCCCCTCCGCAAAAAGAGGTTTATAATGTTTGGCACCTTCCGTCGGCCCATTGAAAACATTCTCAATGATTTCCTTGCCGTAAAATTCTTTGAGAATTTTGTATTTCTTGATTTCAAGTACTTTTTCCAGCCGATCCTTGGCCAGAATATATTTCTCGCCCTCTGACTCAATTTTAACGTATTTAATTTCAGGTCCAAACGCAAGACCCGAGTTTCCGGGGAGAGTCCATGGTGTTGTTGTCCATGCTAGAAAATACATGTCTTTTTCACCTTCGACAGGAAATTTGACGTAAACCGTGCTTTCAGTAACATACCTGTATCCTTGAGAAACTTCGTGAGACGAAAGCGCCGTCCCGCAACGCGGACAATATGGCACGACTTTATAACCCTCATAAAGCAAATCTTTTTTCCAAGCTTCACCCAGCACCCACCAAAGCGATTGGATGTAATGCGAGTCATAGGTAATGTAAGGATCTTTGGTATCAACCCAAAAACCAATTTTTTCCGTCAGCTCTTCCCATTCTTTGACGTACTTAAAGACACTTTCGCGACATTTTTTGTTAAATTTCTCAACACCATATTTTTCAATATCCGGCTTACCCGAGATACCAAGATTCTTCTCCACTTCAAGTTCCACCGGAAGCCCGTGAGTATCCCAGCCGCCTTTCCTATCAATATGATAACCCTGCATAGTTTTATAGCGAAGGATAATATCCTTAAAAACACGGGATAGAACATGGTGGACTCCGGGTCTGCCGTTTGCTGTCGGCGGCCCTTCAAAGAAAACAAAATCACCCTTATCACTCCGGTTTAGTCCAGAATCTCTCTTCTGCGTTTTCTCAAATACCTTCTCATCTTTCCAAAACGAAAGAACCTCCTCATCAATTTTCGGAAAGTCGGGTCTAGGATCTACTTTTTTAAATGCCATTTTGTATTGTCATTTCGACCACCGCCACATTAGTGGCAAGCGGAAGAATCCCTTTCTCTTAACAATGTCAAATTTTACTATTTGCAAGGTCTGGCATTGCAAACAAAACTAAATATTAAAAACGTGCCCATCCAGGCACAAACAATTATACTTTTTTTGATGTATATGGTCAATCATGAAAGCTACATATTTCCTTTTTGTTACACTAATATGTATTAGTGTAACAAAATCGGAATAGAAAGTTATAGAAAGAAAAACGGGCGGCGCTCTTAAAGAGCGCCGCCCGTTGTATACTGCCCTTATTGAATATCAGAGGGGGATATCAACATCTTTTTCATTGTTTTCAGTGGCCCAGATTGCGACAATTACGGCGTTTATATCTTCTAGAATCTTCCCCAAGTTGTTGTTTTCTTTTTCCAGAGCGGCAATTTCTTCTTTGACCTCCCCTTGACGCACCCCTACTCTTTCATGAGATTCCCTGAGTGCCGCTTGGAAGATTTCATAAAGCAGAGAAGTCTTAAGGTTATTAAAAACATGCTGGTCAGCAACTCTGGTCTTCTTATTGCAAAACACCACAAAACCATTATCCTCATCACTTGCCCAGAACCATGGCTCTTTGTCAAAAGTATCTCTCAGAAGTTCAATAATTGTTCTGACTTTGTTAATCTCTCCCTTTGTCAGATTAGCACTCTTCGTTCTGACAACTAGATTTAAAACAGACTCAAGCAGATCACGATCTAACGCTTTTATGATTTCCGCTCTGATCTTGGAATTGGGACCTTTGAGAGAAACAATGTCAGCACCTTTATGATCTTGTACATGGTATGTTTCATCTTCTTCACCCAAATGGGTTACCATGATGCTTCGTGCACCTGGAGACTGCTCTTTCAGAGCCGAAATCAAATCCCAAGCTTTCGTTGTTAATAACCTCCGAACTTCAGCCTTTCTATTTCTTTCTCTCTGAACTACCTCCAAGCCAACATCTCCAAATCTTCTAGCCATAATTTTCCCCTTTCGGTCAAGGTTTTATTGTCCAAGTTGCAAAAAAATCGGAAAAGTTTCACCCTTCCGATCAGGGCTTTATTATAATCGATTTTATAAATTTAATCAAACCTGCATAAGAAAATCGCTTTAATAAACTAAAGTAGTTTATTAAAGCGATTTTTGAAATGAGTGCAAACTTCAGTTTCGGTTAATTATGCAAGAAGCTCAAACTTCACAATCTGAAGCTCTGTATCAGGTGTAATTTTTGTATTGTAATAACGTGAAAAAGTCTCAAGTATTTCTTCCTTGCTTTCATAATGCTCATGACCTTCTTGATCATCATCCGTTAAAGAATCAAAGGTTGTCTTTTTAACGTCCATAACTCTCGCCTTAGCAAACGGCTCACGAGATTCTGATTTAATAAACAAGAGGTCGTCGCCAACTGTCAGGTCTTTATGTCAAAACGCCGCCAGGTGACTGTTTTCTTGCCTGAAAGTATTAACGGCGCTAATTCTTTTACAAAACCAATTTCTTTCATAATGTAAATATCTTACATACGTTAATCATTTATCTCAAAAATTTTGATCTTCGACTTTTTGCCTGTTTTGAGGGTAATTTCCGATTTCGGCACCTTGAAATATCCGGACAAAAGTTTCACGACCGCTTCGTTCGCACGCCCTTCAACCGGCGGGGCTTTCGTCGAAACCGTATAAATATTATTTTCTTTATCAAAACCTACGCAGTCACACTTAGCGCCGGCCTTAACTTTTACTCGAATTTTCACTATCTAAGCTGCTTGTTCGTAATCTTCTAGTTGATTTCTTTCTATCAGTTCTGCCGCCGCCGCTGTATCGCCACCCATTCTTCTTTCTAATTCTTTATAAAGGGCCCGTCTTGCCTCTCCTCTCTTTAGATTTGCATCATCGCTATCCCCGGAGTAGTTCTGGAGAGCATGGTCGATATCGTTGATTCTGCGCGCCAGTTCATCATTATCAACATTTTCGAAGGGATTGACTGCCGAATTCATTTCCAGATTGTTCATATTTTTTCCTTTCCTTTTTATTTATAAAATCTGATTTAACAAGTTTCGTAATATTTCAATTAATATTAACAGAATAATAGGTGATAAATCCAGTGGTGAGTTCTTCGGATTGAAAAATCGAAACGGTTTCAAAAGCGGTTCAGTGATATCGTAAATTATTTGGGTAAAAGCATTACTGGTATTCGGTATCCAACTCAAAATAATCCTAATAAATACAACCACAAATATAGCAGTTGTCAGAAAATCGAAAGCGGTTTTAACAAAGATTGATACATTCATTACCTTAAAACCTCCTGCAGCTCGAACTCTGCCGGTATTTTGCCGATGAAAGATCCGAGAACCATTCCGTCATTGGTTGTGGCGATAAATGAAGGCACAGCGGTAACATCGTAAACTTCAGCCACTTCTTTGCCTCCCCGTTCATCAAGATCCAGAATTTCCGGTTCTATATCATGCTCTTTCTGGAATCTCTCTCCAATCTCTTTTGATGCTCGCATTTCACTGTCATCGCCACGAATAAATATTTTTAATTTCATAAAGCTATTTTAACAAAAACCGATTAAAATACAAATCCGGCTGTTTTAAGATGATTGCTAGCCGAGACGAATAACTCGCTTCTTCTCCGTGAGCTGTTCCGGCGTATTTTCTGTCTTCTGAGTTTGGTTTTGAATACTTTCATTTTTAAGCGGTTTCAATTCCGCGGTTTGGTCTGTAATACTTTGGTGTTTTCTGAGATAGTGATAAGCCAAAATTATTAACGCCATAGCAAAAACAAACCCCCCAAAGAAAAAGAAAAAATATTGGGTGAAACTTTGGCTGCCCGGATCATAAAAAGCGCCTTTTACCTGCCCACCCTGATAAAAGCTGTTAAATGCTTCCTCCGCTTGTCTGTCGGCCAAATATTTATAAATACCTAAGAGAGCTCCACCGGCTGCATTCAAAGAAACAAAAACTATTAGTACTATTTTGATTGCTTTTTTCAAGAAAATCCCTCCTTGAATATTTCATTAGAAATAATATAGCACAGCATGAGTGCTTTTTTCTACCCCTTTTTGAGTCTTAAATAAGATATTTTACATCTGTGATAAACCTATAATGTTGCCTTCCGAATCCTTCAACCAAGCCGACTTCCAGCCTCCACTCACTGCAATGCCATTCTCAGTTTTGACACCCACTTCAGGCATATCATATTCTTCAAAAATCACGCCTCCGGCTTTCAATTTACTTACTTCTTCTTCTATATCCTGGACACTAAAACTCAGCACAGTATGCTCTGCCTTCGTTGTATCCGGCCTTTTATAGAGAGTAAACATTGTTCCTTCCCCCGCACCCAAAACCAACATACTCGGATATTCATTTAGGACTTTAAGGCCAAGTTTTTCAGTATAAAAATTTCTCGCTCTTTTTAGATCAGTGGCCGGCAAAACAGCCGTGGTCTTCTTATTACCTAACATTGTAACCTCCTTAATTATTTAGTCTGAGGTTATAATGAAAAGTAAAGAGAAATAAGATGTATTTTTACAATTAATTCCTAACTATTTCAGTTCCGATACCTTTTTCAGTAAAGACTTCATAGAGAAGAGCATGAGGGATATTGCCGTTAATTATGTGAATTTTGCCCACTTTTTCCGACTGAAGACAATGCAGAACTTTTGGAATCATTCCTCCCTTTATATAGCCTTTCTGGATCATTCCTTCTGCTTTTTCTAGATTTAAGTGGGTTATGATTTCACTTCTTTTGTTAAAAACGCCATCGACTGAAGTATGAATAATCAGTTTTTCAGCGCCAAGTGCTTCGGCGACAGATACAGCCATATCATCCGCGTTTAAATTGCAGAGTTCACCATTTCCATCTCTTCCGAATAGCGGCATAATCGGTACTATAATACCGTCAATCATCTTTGAAAAAAGAGGATTAATATCGGTCACCTTACCCACATACCCAAGTCCGGGGATTCTTTCAACTTTTACATAATCTTTAGGAATAAGCTTCGTTTTTATACCCGTAGCATCAATACTTCTTTTAAGATCTCGGGAAATTAATTTAAAGACTTTTTGTGACTCTTGAAGGATATCTTTAGAGTAAACACGCATCCCGTTTTTCTTTTCGAAACTAATTTCTTTTTCGTTTAAAACTTTATCAAGTTGAGGACCACCTCCATGTACGACTACAGTTCTGATACCAAGCAATGTTAAAAGTTCAATATCAGTGGCGATATTTTGAATATTCTGTTCACTAAGTAGTATCTCTCCGCCATACTTCAACACAAAAATATTGTCTCTAAAGTTTTTTATCCAGGGCATAGATTCCAGAAATATTTCAATTTTGCTTTGTGTTTCTACCATTTCCGCCTTTTTAACCGAAGATATCATACCACATCTTGACAATTATATCCAGCGTTTTTGTCAACCAATTCAGAGTAACAAAAAGCATGTTTATTGAATAATTAGGATAAATTATTTACTCGATACACTTGACACAGCTGTTTTTTGCTGCAACTTTGGAAGCATATATCGCATTGTTTCATACACCCCGAAGAGTACTCCGACATAAAAGAGATCTCCCATAATAGTGTTTCTAAAGAAAGACAGACCCATAATAAAACACTGCATAAGCCCGGCGCTAGTTTTGGCATACATAGGTGTGAATGCCCATACTGCAAAGTTCGTTATGAAGAAGAAGGTAAGCGAACCGGTAACAGTACCGAAAATAACATTTAGGATATTTTTATTTTTTCTTATCCATAGCCCTATAACACCTATAAGAACAAATGAGCCCCAGGTGAAAAAAATCAAGTTATGAAAACCGATAATCGCATCAGATATAATCATAATAATCAGAGGAAGCCATAGAGTATATTTCTTCCTTAAATACACCCCCGCAAAGAGAGCTGAAGCGCCGACAGCGGTAAAGTTGTCCGGATGAGGCAAGAGCCGAGTTGAGATTGCCAGAGCAACAAGTATTATAGCAATAAGGTTTTCATCTATTTTTTCAATAATTTTCTTTATTTTTACATCCATGATTCATAACTCCATTTTATTTTATCATTATTTTTAACTGTTAAATCACTTGCGCCGACTTGAGCATAGCTGCCATTGTAGTAGAGAGCCCAGTAATATGAACCTTGCATATCCTGGCTGCCAATCTTTGTAATCATTACTCCCCATGAATAAGTTTTGTATTCAATTTTAAAACCGTTTTCATTCGCCGCTTCTTTTAAAGCATCAAAAGCATTTTCGCCATCGCTGATCGGAACTGTAAAGTCACCTAAACCCGAAATCGACATTTGGACGGTTTCAGCAGGTTTAGTTTGCACAGATGAAGGAGTATTTTGCGCAGATGTATTCACTATATTAACTTCAGTATTACCATTTTGGGCCTGACTTGTATCTTTAACCGTTGCAGCAATATCACTATTATTTGTCTTAACGGCTTGCCTACTGTCTGCTTTGGCCGGCTGACTTTGCACCGGCTGATTGGCACTTACATTTGATCTATTCTCGACTGCTTTTTTTACTGATTGGTTTGCCGGCTCGTTTTTCACAGTACCGCCAGCATTTACAAGCAGCAAACTAAAACCAACCATTAGAATCATCCCTAAAGGATAAACCCATTCTGTCTTTAACCTCCCCCAAAAAATTTTCATAATTCTATTCCTTTTCTGGCACTTACACCTTTATCATAATAATGTTTTATCTTTTTCATTTCGGTTACTAAGTCTGCTTTCTCTATCATACTTTTTGTCGCCCCTCTACCTGTCAGAATAATCTCCTTATCTTTCCCAATTTCCCTTGCTAAAGCCATAATTTCAGTATCTTTTATAATCCCTAGACCGACTGCCGTGACCGCTTCATCCATTATAACTACATCGTAATTGTCATAGTTTTCCCTCAGATAATCATATCCTTTGTTAATATTCTTCTTTTCTTTCTTTTTGTCACCATTTTTTATGATCCAATTTCCCTGGCCAAATGACATAAAGTCGATATTTGACATTTTTTCCAAAACATCCACCTCGCTTGAATCACCTTTTTTTATAAATTGGGTAAATAAAACCCTGTAATGTGCCGATGCTCTTACAGCCAGACCTACCGCACAAGTAGTCTTACCTTTTCCGTCTCCTGTATAAATTTGAATCATAGATATTCCTGTTCTAATTGTTAGAATTGATTGGCTGCCTCGCTTTGTTGGGGTTGTACATTTCGAACGTTTTTAATAAATTCCAACATCTCGAATGTTTTTTATTACCCACACTCTGAATACCCGCAGCTTCTGCAAACCATGCAGCCGCCTTCGTACTCTATTGGACCTCCACATTCTCTGCATATACCGCCTATATACCCTTCTTTTACTGGTTTCTGCTCTTCAAAAGGTATTTCTTCCTGTATTTCAATCTCTACCACGTCTCCAGCAACCTTCTTGTCATCTTTTACTATCCCAAGTGTCGGCGGTGACATAAAAGATTCAAGTGCCTGAGCTATAGCATCGGAACATGAGTTAACTCTCTCCGACCCAAATCCGAAAGGCCTGTGGCAAGTTATATTCTTCAAATGTTTAATAATTATTTTTGGATCTATACCGCTCCGCAAAGATATGGACACCATTCTGGAAATTGCTTCTGCCTGAGAAGCGGCACATCCGCCAGCTTTCCCCATTACCGAGAAAAGTTCAAATGGTTTACCATCCCTATCCTCATTAATAGTAACAAACAGCTTGCCGCATCCAGTCATTACCTGCATAGTTCTGCCATATGTTACCTTGGCGCGTTGACGAATAGTCCCATTATTTGGGCCCTCAGCTTTCTGCGTCTCTTTTTTGTTAACCTTTCCAATATTTAGGACCTGTTCTTCACGGCTTCCGTCTCTGTAAATAGTAACCCCTTTACATCCAAGCTTATATGCCAGTTCATATACTTCAGCCACATCTTTTTCAGTAGCAGAATGCGGAAAATTCACTGTTTTAGACACGGCATTGTCAGTATACTTCTGAAAAGCCGCCTGGATTTTAATATGCCAAACCGGAGACACATCGTGGGCAACCACAAAAACTCTTCTGATTTCTTCCGGGACTTCCTTGATGCCGTGAAGGGTACCTTTTTGAGCAATTTTTTTCATCAGTTCCTCAGAATGAAATCCCTGTTTCTTGGCGATACGAAGGAATACAGGATTGATCATAACAAGCTCGTCTTTATCCATAACATTTTTGATAAAGCTGACAGCAAAGAGAGGTTCCACTCCACTGGATGCATCTGCAATCATACTGATTGATCCCGTCGGAGCGATTGTTGTGACTGTAGCGTTTCTAATTTTTCGTCCTTCTTCCTTATAGATACTGTCCTTCCAGTTAGGGAATACACCTCTTTCTTTCGCCAGCTCCTCAGACATTTGACCCCCCTCAGTCTGAATAAACTTCATAACTTCTTCAGCTGTTTCTACTGCTTCACTAGAGTTATACGGTATTCCAAGCTGTACCAACATATCGGCAAAACCCATGACACCCAATCCTACTTTCCGGTTCCCCTTGGTCATATCAGCTATTTCCTTCAAAGGATATTTATTAACATCGATGACGTCATCCAAAAAACGAACTGCCGAGCGTATGATATCTCTTAGTCTGTCCCAGTCAATCTGACTATCACTTACAAAATTAGATAAATTGATAGAACCGAGGTTACATGATTCGTAAGGCAGGAGCGGTTGTTCTCCACAAGGATTAGTACTTTCTACCTCACCAATTTTTGGAGTCGGATTATCCCTATTCATTCGGTCAATAAATACTATACCCGGTTCGCCGTTTCTCCAAGCCTGTTTGACTATCAAATCGAAGACTTCTCGTGAATTTAGTGTTCCTTTCTTTTTCCCATCCAGAGGGGAACGAAGATCATAATCTTTGTCTTTTTCCAAGGCATTCATAAATTTCCTTGTCAGAGAAACAGAAATATTGAAGTTATTCATAGCTCCATTATCCTCTTTGCAAGTAATAAAACTTAAGATATCAGGATGATCCACTCGAAGCATTCCCATGTTAGCGCCACGTCTGGTGCCGCCTTGCTTCACTGTTTCTGTAGCGGCATTAAAGGCCGTCATGAAAGAAATTGGTCCCGATGCCACTCCGCTCGTTGACTTAACTCTGGCCCCATACTCGCGGAGGTTAGCAAAAGAAAAACCGGTACCTCCCCCACTTTGATGTATAAGCGCTGTATTTTTAATAGTTTCAAAAATCCCCCCCATAGAATCTTTTATAGGCAAAACAAAGCAGGCGCTCAGCTGACCCAGTTCTCTACCTGAATTCATTAGAGTGGGAGAGTTTGGAAGGAAATCGAAGTTTACCATCATGTCGTAAAACTTCAAGGCCATTTTCCGAAAACCGGGTCCTTTGGGATAATTTTTCTCCGACCCGGCTACGTGACGGGCTACCCGTTCGAAAAGTTCCTCAGGCCTTTCTATGACTTTGCCATTATCATCACGTAACAGATAACGCCTTTTTAAGACTTCTTGCGACGCACTGGAAAGTTTCGGTTTTATTTTTGTCTCTGCCATTTTGTCTCCTTAACTCTTCGGAATCACCCTCATTCCTTTTTATTTGTATTATTTTTTAGTAATCTAAAATTAATCTCTCACACCCTTTTTTATATCTTCAGTATCTTTTAGAACCGCCTGCCAGTTCTTTTTAATTTAATCGCTTATTGTCACATCCAATTTAAAATCCTTAATAACTAATCAACTTATGTAATATTCTCAAGCTCTTTTTTAAAGCTATCTAACCCGTCAAATGACTTATAGACGCTTGCAAACCTGAGGTATGCTACTTCATCCAAATCCTTCAATTTCTTTAAAACTGTGTCGCCGATTTGCTGAGATTTAATCTCATTTACTCCCCCTGATTTCAAGTCTCTTTCTATATCTTGGATAAATTTATCCATTTCCATCCCACTAATCGGACATTTCACAAGCGCTCTTTCTATACCTGATTTTAGTTTATCGGCGGAAAATGTTTCTTTCGAACCGTCCTTTTTCACAACCGTCAGAGCAGCCACTTCGACTCTCTCATATGTGGTAAAGCGAAATCCGCAGGATTCGCACTCTCTTCGCCGACGGATCACTTGATCTCCTTCAACATTTCTCTTCTCTAGGACTTTGATTTTACTTTCCTTGCATTCCGGACAGTACATGACATTATATTCCTTATACTTTATACGATTTAGCACACTCTGCGTTCACTCCCCAAAAAAAGGAATCATTCAAACTGATAATTTGCAATTCGCAATTTTCAAATTTAGCACTGATTGAAACATGGTTTCTTAGAAATTGATCGGATATTGGTAATTGGAGATTAGTCATTTTTACCCCAAAACCTCAAACACCAATATTTCTCAAATTGCTCAAACGAAACTGCGCTAATGAAATCCACCACCATAAGTGGTGTTTAAAAAAATAATAGAACACCAGATATAGTGTGTCAACGGTTTTCTTTTCCACTGTTTTTTAGCAGATTTTCCAGCTCATATCGAAAGTTTTCCCCATTTTCCCACAAGCTTTTTAGATCATTTCGCTTCTTTATCATTCCCGCAAAAACGGGAATCCAGTCCTTAATTTAATTATTCTGATCTGCAATTTAAAACTTGAAAATTGATTGGACATTGACACTTGAATCTTGAAAATTCCAAAATTTGTACACTTGTTTCCATTTTTCTAGCTTGTTAAAATACACCTCCGCACCTTGAAAAACTATTCCGATTGGAGAAAAATGAACGATAGATTAGTTGAGCTTTTGGTCGATGGCTCGGAAGAGAGTACTGAAGCAAAAAGGATTGCCAAGGAATTCGATCCTCGAATAATGGTAAAGATTTATAATACCCGCGGTGACTATGTACCCTTAGCTTTTTGGTGTAATGCTCCTTACCAAGGGATTGAAGAGATAAAGCTACTCAAAACAACCCTTAAAAGAAATCTTGACCAAAACCGAATTTAGGGAGGAAAAATGGAAAGAGTTTTGGAAGATTGGAGAAACTGCGAGAATTGTTATTTTCGGGATCTAAAATCCCTTCATGGCGAACGATTGCACCATGTTTGCACGAATGAAAACAGTTGGGATTTCCGAAAAAGCAAACTCTGGGAATCAGAATGTACTCCATGCGAATTTCACATAACTTGGGACGAAGTAAACAATCTGGATTATTCTCTGATTTACTGTGAGGATTGTCCTCATCGAAGCTGGAGCGCCGGTTGTGGCTGGTTCTGCAATAAAAAGCAGTATTTGGCCAGAGACGGCAAGCCCCATGGCTTCTGTTTCTTCTCCCCTCTTCATACTCTGATAGACAAAGTCCCGGCTTAAGGAGGAAAAATGGCTCAAATAATCAAGCTTTTTCAAGCGCAAAATCACGATGATTCCATCAAGGCAAACGAGATGTTGCTCAAACTTAAGGAGAAAAATCCTGAGATTGAAATTTCCTACATCCCGCCGGGGCCCGAGGTTTGTCTCAACTATCCCTATATTGAGTTGCCAGATGGGATTCAACGTTTCGGGCTTACCTCAATTCAGGAGTATGTAGACGCACAACTTTTCCAAATTAGCGGAAAGGTTTCGGAAAAAAGCAAAAGAGTCGAGCTTCTACTGGATGATTCGGACAAAGTTGCGATAGAAAGAGCCATGGATATTATGTGCGGCTTGCCTAAAGTGATTAAGGTCGATCCATACCCTGCCACCACAAGAAATCATGAACCTGTAGCTTGGTGGAATGATCAGAAATACCGAGGTATCGACCAAATTCATGACCTGGCATGCAAACTCCATAGAATCTACGGCTAGAACCGGAAGAAGTCGAATATGCAGACAACCGCCAAACAAGTAATTGTGCTTTATCAAAGCGCCAGTGAAAAGCTAAACAATCGTGCCCTTGACGCGCTCTCAAAACTGGAAGAAAGAGGTGCCAAGGTTAGGATTGCGCTCTACTGCGAAATACTTGATAAGTATTTCCATTTCCCCGCCATTGACGTTGGCGCTGAAGATCCGGAAACCAGTTTCAAACATTCAGGGATTGACTCAATTCTGAGATATGTCGAATATGAGAAGTGCGACTTTAGCCAACCGCGCTTCTTCTGCGGTGGATATAACTTCAGAGGTGTTCCCGCTATTATCAATTTCGTTACCAAACACGGCAACCGCGAAGAATGGCGGCAGAAGGCCTCCTAAATCCAATCGGAACCAACTAAAAAGCCCCAATATCGTTTCGGGGCTTTTTCTTATTTTTTTTAGATTGGAATTTGGAATTTGTTTGATTATTGTTGCTTGTACCTTGGAATTTTTCTTTATTCCATTCTTTTTCTAATGAATGCCGGAATTTCCAGTTCGTCATCCGCATCTTCTTCAAATCCGGAATCTTCCTCAAAAATAGTCTTGTTTGATTCTATTGCGCCGACTGAGGTAGTTTTCGGTGATTCGAATCCTGTGGCGATAACAGTGATTTTCAGTTCATTCGAGAGCGACGGGTCGATAACCGCACCGAAGATGATATTTGCATCAGGGTCAACAGCTTCTGTGATAATTTTAGCCGCTTCATCAATCTCAAACATACCCAGGTCACTACCACCGGTTACATTAAAGAGGACTCCTTTGGCACCATTGATGGAAAGCTCAAGAAGCGGAGAGTTAATAGCCTTTCTGGCTGCTTCAACCGCTCTATTTTCGCCGCTGCCCATGCCGATACCCATCAGCGCCGATCCGGCGTTTGACATGATCATTTTAACATCGGCAAAGTCGACGTTAATGAGACCGTGAATAGTAATTAAATCAGAAATACCTTGGACACCTTGCCGTAAAACATCATCAACTACTGAGAAGGCATCCAGCATGGTGGTTTTCTTCTCAATTGTCTGAAGAAGCCGGTCGTTTGGAATAGTAATTAAAGTGTCCACATGCTCTTTCAGCTCTTCCACTCCCTCTTCAGAGGTTCTTTTTCTTCTTTCTCCTTCAAAACCAAATGGTTTAGTCACAAATCCGACAGTCAGCGCGCCGACTTGTCTGGCAATAGATGCAATCACAGGAGCAGCACCGGTACCAGTTCCGCCGCCTTCACCACAGGTAACAAAAACCATATCAGAACCTTTAAGAGCTTCCTCTATATCCTCGCTTGACTCCTCTGCCGCCTTTTTACCAACCTCAGGATCAGCGCCGGCTCCAAGGCCGCGGGTGATAGTTTTGCCGATATGAATTTTTTTATTAGCTTTAGAAGATTGCAGGTTTTGAGTATCGGTATTTACCGCAATAAACTCAACACCTTTCACACCGGTATCAACCATTCTATTAACTACACCGGTTCCACTTCCTCCGACTCCGACCACTTTGATCTGAGCAAAAGCTTCAATACTGGGTTTAATTTCTGCCATGTTTTTTATAACCTCCCTCACCCTTCAAAATTTTGCATTATTAAAGAAGAGCTGTCTCACGTTTGAACGTCCAATATAAAAATCAGAAACGTCCTTTTTAGTATTATTTTCTCAAACATTTAAGTCCAAAAATGAACCAATAAAACATCCGAAATAAAGTGTATATCTTTTTTATACTCGATGCAATACTTTTTTTGTTTTTGTTCCAATAATTTATACAATTTAAGGTTAAAAATTTCTAAATTTTTCATTTTTGCATTTTCTAAAAACGACTAAAATCTTATGCATTTTTCTTGCATTTCCACAATTGTTTTATTGAAAAAAAGAAGAGGAAAAGGGGACCTGTCGAGACAGGCCCCCTTTTTGGAGAGACTTTTTTTATCGGATCAGAGACTGACTTTTGCAATCCTATCCAGAGCTTCTTTGCTTCTCTCCGCGGTGATGAAATGATGGATCCTCACCCAGCCCGGAAGATTGAATATCTCCGTGGGGGCGACAGCCACACCTTGCTGAGAAAGGAAAATCTCTGCAAGATCGTTTCCGGTCATTCCATTAGGAGTTTTAATCAGACTGTACGGCGCATTTTCCCCGCCCTTGACAGTATAACCCTGATCACGAAATCCGGCATTCAAGAGCTCACCAGAATCCTTATATTCATCGATAGCCTCATGACTTTCTCTGAGACCGCTCTGGCTTAGAGCACCCCTGATGAAAGCCTGATTTTCAAGGCCGACTCCATTTTTCATGAAACCGATCATGGTTGTCCACTTGGTGTACAGATCATCCGTACTGGAGCACTGGAGCTCACGGGGAATAATGACAGCCCCAGAGCGCATCGCCGTTGCAGCATGAGATTTTGATAACGAAAACATCTCAATACAACAACACTTCGCATCCTCGGCTGCCAAAATGCTTTTCGGATATTCATTTTCACCGAAAACAGAGTAAGCCGAATCTTGAACAATTATGGCACCGTTTTTATTCGCCCAGTCAACCCGATCCTGGTACTGTGTGAGAGTCATCCCCGCGCCGGTAGGATTGTTCGGCCGATTGAGAAACATGATGTCTACGTCCTTATCCGGCAAATCCGGAATGAAATCGTTATCTTCGTTACAGTCCATGTATGTGATATTACCTGCACTGCATATGGTGATAACACCCTCATATGCGGGGTAGACAGGTCTCTCGATCGCAAAGTTGCTATTACGATCAAAGAGCCACATCAGAATAGGAATTTCATCCTTAATGCCGTAGGTGATGAAGACTTCCTCTGGCAAAATTTCCTTGCCGGCAAGACGAGAAATGTAGTCCGCAACTATCTCTCTCGTGTCATCTATACCAGCTTCATTCTGATATCCCCTGAAAGAATCGCGCTGACTTTGACGTTTAATCTCTGCTTCCATGAGATCCGCCGGCGAAGAAGTAATGGGGCCCAGAACGTCTCCGATATGCAGCCGGATAACATCCACTCCGGAAGCTTCAACTTCCCTAACCCTTTTAGTTAAGGCACTGAATGGATATACACCGACCAGCTTGTCTATGTTTGCATTATGTTGCAAAGATTAGCCCTTTCACTTAAGTTGACAAAGTAAAATACCTTAGCTAGAAAACCTAGAGCCTCCTTTCAAAAAAATAAAGTTTCTAAACTAAAAAGGTCGAGAGACAACCCTAACCTTAAAAGTTTCGTGGCTTTATTATAACATTTTTGATAATGTAATGGAAATGAGAAATGGCTCGGCGCGTTTACGCGCCGAGCCATTAATACCTGAGATTTGAGCTGTTAATCAAGAGGAGTGTATCGTCTGAGGAGGTCTTCCATAGTCTCTCGACGCTTGATCAGTTTAGGTATGCCATCCATTGTCACCAAAACCTGCGGTGATCTCAGTTTATCGTTATAGTTACCGCCCATGGCTTCTGTATGCGCCCCATCATTGTGAATAATATAGATATCGTCTATTTTGGTTCGGGGCAATTCCCTCTCTTTGGCAAACTTGTCGTTGTTCTCACACAACGACCCCACTACATCATAGACGTGATCATGCGGATCGTTTTCCTTCCCGAGAACAGTAATGTGATGGTAAGCATCGTACATTGCCGGCCGCGGATTATCCACCATACAAGCATCCAAACCAATATAATCCCGATAGATTTCTTTGGTATGAATCACTCTGCTCACCAAGTACCCATGAGGTCCGGTTATCATTCGGCCATTCTCAAAACAGAGTTTAATAGGATCTAAACCCCTTTTTACTATCTTCTCATCGTATGCTCTCTGAAGGCCTTTGGAAATGGAGTTGAGGTCAAGCGACTCATCCTTGAGATTGTAAGGTATACCCATTCCGCCGCCAAAGTTGACTCGCGTTATAGGAACACCCGTTTTTTCTAATATCTCCTCAACGAGGCTAAACATCATTTCATATATCCCTACAAAAATCTCGGGGTTCAGACAGTTGGAGTGAAACATCGTATGAATCCCGAATCGCTTCACACCCTTCTCTGCCATAAGACGATAAGCATCAAACAGCTGGTCCTTCATTGTGCCATACTTTTGATCTTCAGGATCTCCTCCAAAGTAAGGCGAACCTTTTTGCAAAGGGCCTGGATTGTAACGGAAAGAGATTTCCTCAGGAATACCGACTTCGCGTTCGAGAAAGTCAATCATGTTTATGTCATCCAGATTAATGATTGCACCCAACTCATTCGCTTTCGTATACTCGCCATAGGCCGTATTGTTCGATGTGAACATGATATTCTCACCGGTAATACCGGCCATCTCTGCCTTTACAAGTTCAGGCAGAGAACTGCAATCCAAACCCATACCTTCATCACCAGTAATACGAAAGATATGGGGATTGGGATTCGCCTTGGCCGCATAGTAGTTTTTGATGTACTCAGCCCAACTGAATACTCCGTAAAAGTTGTGAATGGTCTCGCGGATCCCTCTCTCATCGAGAATGTGAACGGGTGTACCAAACTCCTCGATGATCTGGTAAATCAGGTCTTTCGAAAATGGAACTGTGAATTGCATATCAAGTCCTTTCACTCATGTTTTTTTAGGATAAATCTCAAGATTGTTAAAGAGCAAAAAAACAAGAAGGCAAAACCCTCTTGCTCCTTATTTTATCAAAAATTTACCTATCATTCAATTTAGATTTATGAATTAACCACTAAATATATTGGCAATATAGCGAAAAAAAAATTCTTTGAAAACTGTAAAATCAATATGAAAAAGGATCTCATACAAGATCCTTTAGTTTTTTACTGGCTGCCTAGCTTATCAGTTCCGGTTGAGGTATATACACAATACCCCCCCTTGATGTTCTTATGGCAGTTGCTACTTCAGAAATGCATTTTCTAGCCTCCCGAATGCCTACATTCCGGTTAAAGGCTACCGTAATTATAATAGGTTCATGGCTTGACTCACCGGTGTATGGTAGGGAAACTCTCTGGACTCCCACTTGAAAATAACAAATCTTTGATGCTTCATCCATTTTTATCCACTCTCCTTAGTGTATTTGAAACAGCAGATTCTAAGGTGCAATTTTATAAGGATTTCCGAAACTATTATGGCAAAAATGTCTTAAAAACCCTTCTGATCTTTGTAAGCGCCTCACCAACTTGTTTAGAACCGCCAACACGCTCGTTCTCTTCAAGCTGGTAGAGCATAAGTCCAACCGCGCATGAAAATCTGGGATCATATATTTTGTCAACCATACCTTTCAAATTATGCGGCTTGCCAATCACACATGGAAGTTTCAGAACATCCTTTGCCACAGCATCAATGTCTTCCAGCTTCGCTCCGCCTCCGGTAAGAATAGCGCCAGCCGGGAGCTGTCCGTCGCGTTTTATTTTTCTTAACTCTAGCTTTACCATATTGAAAATTTCATGCAACCGCGCCTCAATAATTTCCGCCACATGTTTTCTCGGAATAATCCCCTCTTCATTCATATCGATTTCAGAAAGATCTACCTTTTCTCTTTCCTGGACCGAAGCGGCGAGAGAAGTGCCAAACTTAAGCTTCACCTTTTCAGCCACATCGATGGAAGTTCGAAGACCGATGGCAATATCATTGGTTATATGAGATGAACCTACCGGCAGAACCGTGGTATAAAGTGGTTTTTCATCTTCATAAACTATCATACCTGTAGTACTTGAACCGATGTCTATTACAACACATCCAAGTTCCTTTTCACGTTTACCGACTACGGCCTTTGAAGTAGCAAGAGGGCTAACAATCATATCATCTATGACTATACCGGCTTGGGAAACACATTTCTTAAGGTTTTTAACAGCCGGTTCAGAAACGGCAATAATCTGGACTTCACCTTCCAACCGAACTCCGGTCATACCCACCGGATCTTTCACACCCTCTTGCCCGTCCACACTGTAAATCCTAGGGATAACATGCAGGATTTCTTTGTTTGAAGGTATCTGGACTGCCTGAGCTGCTTCATCGACCCGTATGGTATCTTCATAGGTCACCTCTTGGTTCGCTCTGGCAACAGCCACTACACCTTTTGAGTTGATAGAACTTATATGAGCACCATTGACATTAATTGTTGCATTATCCAACTGGATGCCTGCCATTCTCTCGGCCATCTCCATACTTTCGGATACACCACTCACTGTCTCCTCTATTTCACTGACTATGCCTTTCCTGACACCGGTATTAAAAGAAGTACCTACCCCAATAATATTAAGCTCACCCGTTTCATCGGTTTTTCCGACTACACAAGTGATTTTGAAACTTCCTATGTCCAGTCCAACAAATATTTCTTCTGCTCTAGCCATTCTCTCCTTGCCTGTCCTACACTTTACTATAATAGTGCGTGGGTCATTCCCGTACTGAATCGAGTTCAGTATAAACTACGACGGGAAGCTAATCATTAAACATTCGCTTTAAAAATTATATATATTTAACTCACCCTTTGCAAACTATTTGCATAGACAATCTTAAGAAGTAAATCTCTATTGTGTCAAAATATCATACCCTCGTTTTGTGACTGTGATGGTATGTTCGAAGTGGGCCGAGAGTCCGCCGTCAGCTGTGGTATATGTCCAGCCGTCAGAGTTAAGCCGCAGTTCAAACCCTTTTTCGGTAATCATCGGTTCGATAGCCAGAACCATCCCCTCTTTTAGAATTTCACCGGTGCCCTTTCTGCCAAAGTTTGGGATCACCGGAGATTCATGAATCTCTCTGCCAATTCCATGGCCGGCCAGATTTCTGATTACTGCAAATCCTTCCTTCTCGATATATTTCTGGATCGCTTCAGATACGTCACCCAGATGAGTCCCGGCTCTCACCTTTTTCATGCCGGTAAAGAAGGATTTTTTGGCAACTTCAATGAGTTTTGCTTGAGTAGTATTTATCTTGCCAACTCCAAATGTGATAGCCGCATCGGTATTAAATCCTTTATACAATACGCCAAAGTCAAGCGAGGCAAGATCACCTTCATGAATTATCCTTTTGTCAGACGGCAAACCATGAACTATTTCGTCATTTAATGATATACAGATATTAGCCGGAAAATCCTGATAACCCCGAAATGCCGGCTTAATGCCGTATTTCAGACAAAGACGGCCGACAAGCCTATCGATATCGCCGGTTGTAATACCTGGTTTTGTATAATCGCGCGCCTCCTTCAAAACAGCAGCTAAAATATGTCCACCATGTCGCATAATTTCGATTTCTTCTTTGCTTTTTATATTTATCATAATTTGTCATCCTGACATTGATTCAGGATCTAGATTCCATTTTATATATTCCGGATTGAATCCGGAGTGACATCCGGAAAATCACTTCACCACCCTTGTTAAATAATATTTATCCAAAACTTTAAAAATTCTCTCTGTAACTTCATCGAAACTGCCTATTCCGTCAATCTCAGTTAGTTCACCTTTTTCTTTAAAATGATCAATTATCGGCTGTGTATCTTTTTTGAAGATAGCTATCCTGTGCTTAATTATCTCGGGATTCGTGTCATCAATTCTTAGCTCTAGTTTAGCCCCATCCTTCGGGCAATTCCCCTCGCCAACCTGCATGTAATCACATTTCGGACAAACATATCTTTTTCTCAACCGCACCAAAGACTCCTCTTCATTTATTAGAATGTTGAGTGCGACTGTGTGGAACTGATACTTCGCTGCTAATCTTTCAAACATTAAAAGTTGACTTTCAGAGCGGGGGAATCCATCAAATAAAATTTTCTCCCCACTTGACAAAGTATCAATTTTCTTTTCAGTAACGTCCTCAACTATCTCATCTGGAAAAAGATCCCCCGTTTTCATCAACATTTCCATATCCTTGTCAGTCTTCGCCTTTTCCCGAAGCAACTGTCCTACTATGATATCAGTGAAACCACCATATCTCTCTTTGATTCTCTTACCTTGAGTTCCTTTACCTGAACCTTGCATGCCAAAAAGCAAAAGTACATCCCTCATTTTATCTTCTCCCATATCTTATTTTCTTGTTTCCCCATTATAGCACGATCTTTCTCGTTTTCGTGGTCATATCCGTAAAGATGCAATACACCATGAATGACCGTCTTCAGCGTCGCCTCTGGCATACTTTCGTCAAACTCTTTTAACTTCCTTATCAAATCAAGGTTCAAGAGTATGTCACCCTCGTCACCATAATCAAAAGTGAGAATATCAGTCGACGCATCTTTCCCCCGATATTCTTTGTTTAATTTTCTAATTTCATCCGACTCAACAAATACAATATTAATATCCTTGTTTACTGTTATCTGCTTACTGTTCATTGCAGAAAAAACAGCTTTGACTGTATTTTCAAGCTGCTTTTTTATAAGTCCGGTTCCTTGATACCCCCCCGTGATATTAACTTTAGCCATTAGCCTTGTCTATTTCTTCCTGCAAAATTTGTCTGACGGTTTGTCCGTCGGCATTCTGGCCGACCTCTTTCATTATCAATCCCATCACCTGACCGAAATTCGAAGCGCCGACTTCGCTGATTTTCGCCTGAACTATTTTCCGAATCTCATCCTCTCCCATTTTCTCCGGTAAATAGGATTCAATGATCACAAGCTCTTGTTTTTCTTTTTTCACTAAGTCACTGCGCCCACCTTTTTCAAACTGAGAAATGGCATCTTTGCGCTGTTTAGCCTGAGTATTTAGAACCTTCATGACTGCGTCATTACTCAAATTTCCCTTTGCGGCAATTTCTGCATTTTTCAGAGCGGTTTTTAGCATCCTTAAAACAGACAGCTCATTTTGCCTTTTACCTTTAAGCGCCTGTTTTAAATCATTATCAATCTGGTCTTGTAATCCCACAGTTTTTAAAATTCCTAATTCACAATTTCTAATAAATGACTGAGTTTTTAATTCCCAAGTTTAAGACTTGAATAGCCATTAGAAATTACGCATTGAAAATTTAGGCAAAAACCCATCATAGTCCCTTATATAATTGCTGTTTAATTTTGTAATCTTTCCGAGCTTTTTTACGAATTGCAACCTCGCGCTGTTCTCTTTTGGAAAGCGCTCTCGCATGATATTGCTTTTTTCTGGCCGTTGTTAGCGTGCCGCTTTGCAAGACTTTGCGGTTAAATCTTCGCATTAGATTTTCAAAAGTCTCTTTGTCTTTTCTGATGACAGTCTGCAAAAGTTCTCACCTCCTTTGATGGTTTTTTACTTTTAGAGCTCTTATAATAACACGAATTTTAAGCTAAATCAAGGTTAATTATAAATGGTCTCCCAGCTTTTCCCCGCCGATGACATGCAGGTGCAGATGCTCGAAATCAGCCATAGCATCTTTGCCGGTATTTATAATAGTTCGATAGCCGCTTTCTCTAATGCCTTTTATCTCCGCAGCTCTCCTGACACTCAAAAGCAGTCTGCCGAGAAACACTTCCGAATCTGCAATCTCATTAAAAACAATATGATTCTTCGGAATCACAAGAACATGAACTTTAGCCACCGGATTTATATTCTCAATAATAATAATTTCATCATCCTGATATAAAAATGTTGCAGGAATCTTGCCATCCGCAATCCGACAAAACACACAATCATCGACTCTGATTTTATTCATTTATTTTCCTTTTTTGTTTAGTTTTCTTATCTAATCTTACACTAGTGAGCAATGAATTTTCAATTTCTAATTTTTAATGCATTTTTAAACCCCTCAATTCCCAAATATTATAGATCTGACCTCCGATATCTGGAATCTGAGCCATTTGACAAATGATCAAAATTCATGAAAAAGGTACAGGGTCTAGACATTTAGGACACTGAAATCTAAATTTGAACCTTCAAATCCTTCTAAACTATTTAAATATTGTAGTGGTGTTTTGTTGGCCAAAGATTCATGCGGCCGATACGTATTG
>JAJYID010000006.1 GCA_021790235.1 bacterium
TCCGAAACCAGGCATACCTAATTCTGGCTCCATAGACCTCGAGTTGTTTGTTTGTCATATTCTTCTTGCTCACTTTCATCCTTTCATTTTAGATGAATGTGTCCAAGATGCTCGAGACCTTTACAAAGTTGGTAGAAAATTTTCAATGGTCAATTTCCATACAATCAAATCCTAAATTTCAATGCCAAAATGTTTTTTCTTTTCTTAAAAATAAATTAATTTATGAAAGGAGTTTTTGGCTTTTAAATAGGAAAATATCTTCGTCTGTTACGCTAATACATATTAGTGTAACATTGAAGTCTGTTGATCTATTGTTGAGGTAAAGAGAATGCTTTATTTCATTTTTTTGTCGGCTTTACCTTGGCTTTTGTTGGTGGCTCAGGTTTGACGCCTGGTTTTAGTGAGGATTTTTTGCGAGCAACGATTAATTTCAGTTGCCTGTTTGAGATTTGGCACACGACAGGAGTTTTACAAGCGATGGAACCATCAATGGCCACATTCATCGGTTTAGGCGTATTTATGGCAATTCTTTTGGCGCGAAACAGGGAAATGTCCGGTTTCTTCTCCGGCTTTAATTTTTCCGGATCCATTATATATTTAAAAGAATTTAGTCCTGATACTTTGCCGGTGATTAAAACATCTAACAAATTGGACCCCGCATCTTGCGGCTGGTTTTCGGAAAATCTAGCATTTGAGATTTGAATATTAAAAAAGTCAGTTTCAACCATAAAGTCATCATTAAAATTCAACTTAGATTTTTGAGGTCTGAATTTAGAAGTCCAAGAGAGGGTATGGTGATAATATTTGATTTTTTGAAAAAGAGAATCATCACTTGGCTTGGTTGAGGTAATTTCTGCGCCGAATCCGATGTTTACACTGGTAATAAAATATTTCTTGCCAACCTGCCCCAAATCTAGGATGTCAATTTTTCTGGCGGCAAGGATATTACAGGCATTTTGCCAATCACTTATTCCTAGTAATTTCGCCAACTCATTTTTGTAACCGATGGGGATAATACCGACAGCGATATCGTTTTTACCAACTCCGTTTATGACCTCATTGATTGTTCCTGTCCCACCGACTGCTACTATTGTTTTAAAACCTTTCTTTACTCCCATTGCAGCCAGTTTTGTGGCATCGCCTTCTCCAATACTTTTAACGAACTCGCCGGCGATGCCGAGTTCAGTGAGTCTTGATTTGAGACGGTCTTGAATTTTGTTAATACGTCCGCCTCCGGAAGAAGGATTTAAAATATAGTAGTACACTTTAAAATTTAAAATTTATAATTTAAAAAGAACATGCCAATTATTTTTTAGCACTTTTTTCTTTTTCTTCAGATTCTTCTTCGATTTCTAAGATCGGTTCAAGCTCAATTTCTTCTCTTTTTGTTTCAATCATCGTACATTTACCTGAGAAGAGAGCTCCCGGAGACACAACTAAAACACCGGATTGAATATCGCCGTAAACTTTACCGGTTTCTGAGATCTCCAAGGTCTCTTTGGCTTCGATATTTCCTTGCACCACCCCAGAAACCTGAACGTTTCTAGCTTTAATACTGGCAACAACATTTGCGGTAGAACCTATTTTGACGCTGGATTTTGTTTTTACATCTCCGGCAACACTCCCATTAATGTTAATGTCCCCATCACTTTTTAGGTTCCCTTTTAGTTTAACTGATGAACCGACTATTGTTTCCACGGTCTCGGGATTCATGGAGAACGTCGATTCTTCTTTTTTTTCGAACATTTTTACTCCTTTTTTAATATTTTAAAGTATATCAAATCTATTCTTTTGCCGCTTTTTGGATCGCTTCTTCTTCTTCTTTACTCAATGTGTTTTGGGAAGCGCCGCTCCTGACCTGTTTAGCGTAAACTCTAGTACCTTCTCGGGCGTGCATACTGGTCAGAACAAAGCCGTTTTTATCATTGTCAAGAAGGGCAATGGAAAAGCTCTGATTCCCGCCGGTATCATTTTTGCCAAAAGGATTATATCTGATAAAGCCGATTCTCTGAATGGAAGACTGCATTTTTTTCGACATTTTCACCATCTCGATCTGGAGTTTTTTGGCGTAGTTTTCAACTTCTTTCGTACCGTCCAAATAATTCCTTAAAATCTCGTATACATCGCTGTTTTTTGAAGTATCAAAAAGTTCTCCGATCCTTTTGTACATTTTATTTTGGCGATAAGTTAAAAAAATGATCCATAGAAGAAGGATTGAGACTGCAGTTGCTAAAATAATTACTATAGTATTTATATCAAGCATAATTATTACAAAATTAAAAAACGGTTAATCACCCGCCAAAGTTCTTTTATTATATAAACATTCGAAGATTTTTTTCAAGAGGAAAGTTTAGTGTGTAACACGGAATTTGGCATTCAGTATTGAGTATTGAAACAGCTAATATATAATAATAGAAGTTACTAAGGAGTCATGATGGCAAAGAAAAGGAAAAAAACCGAGAGAAAAAGAAATCTAAAATACGGACAGATAGAAAAGACAGTAAAGGTGGAAACCATAACGCAAAATAAAGGGAAATCGGAGGTAAAAAAAGTTTCCAAAGGAGATCTGGTCTTTAAATCAGAGCTAAGACGTAATCTTATATATGTCGGATTATTCTTTCTCGTTCTTCTTGTCTTTTACCTCATTATCACTCAAACAAATCTTTTGAATCCTGTTATCTCTCTTCTGGGATTAAATGGTCTCTATAAATAATTTTGTATACTTGTTTTAACCTTTTGCTTAGCGTAAAATTACGCTTATGCTAAGTAAAGTGAAGTCAGCCACAGTTATAGGTCTGGAGTGTGAAGAGATTGATGTTGAGGTGGATCTTTCAAATGGTCTACCATGTTTTAATATCGTTGGGCTTCCGGACAAAGCTGTCGAAGAGGCGAAAGAGAGAGTAAAAAGCGCTATCAAAAACTCCGGCGGAAACTTTCCTCAGAAGAGAATTACGGTGAACTTGGCGCCGGCTAATATTAAAAAAGAGGGTCCGGCTTTTGATCTGCCTATTGCTCTTGGGATATTATCAGCCTCACAGCAAATTGATTTTGACAGTGAAAATTCGCTCATAGTCGGTGAACTTTCTCTCGGAGGAAAACTAAGGAAAGTGAATGGGGTTCTGCCGATATCTATCATGGCGAAAGAGAAGAATTACAAAAAATTCTTTGTGCCGAAGATTAATGGAAAAGAGGCAGTGATAGTGGAGGGTGCGGAAGTAGTGCCAGTGGATAGCCTCAAAAACCTTATCCTACATTTTCGGGGTGAGAGAGAAATTGATAAGGAAAAGCCGTGTAAAGTTGAGTTTCATACAGAAGACGATCCATATCTGGATATGGCGTATGTGAAGGGTCAGGAGCATGCTAAAAGAGCTTTGGAAATAGCGGCGGCCGGCGGACACAATATCCTAATGAGCGGACCGCCGGGGTCTGGTAAGACACTGCTTGCTAAAACCTTGACTACAATTTTGCCGCCGCTGACTTTTGATGAAGCACTTGAGATTTCAAAAATTTATTCCATAACCGGAATTTTACCTAAAGATAAGGCATTAATCACGACAAGACCGATTAGGAATCCGCATCACACGGCATCTAATATTGCTCTTGTCGGAGGCGGGCAATGGCCTAAACCCGGAGAAATTTCCTTGGCTCATCGCGGAGTGCTTTTTCTCGATGAACTGCCTGAGTTTCCCAGATCTGTCATTGAAATGTTGAGACAGCCGCTCGAAGATGGCACGGTAACCATTTCTCGGGCAAATGGGACTCTCACTTTCCCGGCTACGTTTACCTTGGTGGCGGCGCAAAATCCTTGTCCTTGCGGCTTTCTAAACGATCCGGTAAAAAACTGTTCCTGTACGCCAAGCCAAATTATTAAATATCAGAAAAAGATTTCAGGACCGATACTGGATCGGATAGATTTGCATATTGAAGTGCCGCGGGTTGAGCATAACAAACTTATTTCAGATGAAAAAGGGGAAGGCTCGGTTAATGTGAGGGCTAGAGTTTTGAAAGCCAGAGAAGTACAGCTTGAAAGATTTGAGGGGTCCGGAAAGATTACTAACTCAGAAATGCAGTCCTCTGATATCAAAAATTATTGTGCGTTAGATAACGAGTCAACAACACTTTTGAAAAGTGCTATCGAAAAACTTTACTTATCGGCCAGATCTTATTCTAAAATTTTAAAAATAGCCAGAACAATCGCCGATCTTGATACAAGTAATAATATCAAGTCTCAACACATTGCTGAGGCGCTTCAATATCGGCCAAAGAATTAGCGTTAAAATTGTAAAGGTTATTTTGTTGGATTAAAATGGGTCTAACATGTTTAACAATTTTCATTACGCATATATCTTTGGGTGCTTATTTTTTTCTGTAATTTGGATTTGCCTGTTTTCCTTGCGTAAGGATCTTCGAAAAGAAATGTTAATTATGTCTATTTTAGTTGCGCCTCTCGGTCCGCTTTCAGAATTGTTTTATAGGAGGGATTACTGGCAACCGCAACTTTTTGATGGACGAACAATCGGGTTGGAAGATCTTTGGTGGAGTTTTTTAATTGGCGGTATTACGGCAGTTGTTTATGAAGAATTCTTTGGCAAAAAATATTTGAAGAGACATCTAAAAAAACACTCTCATTGGATGCTTGGAATGGCTGCTTTGTTTATTCTCTGGATGATAGTTGGAAACAGAATATTTGGGTTTAATTCTATCTATGTATCTAGTTTAGGGTTTTTGATTATAGGGTTTGTAAGCCTTTTATCCAGGCACGATTTAATAAAGGATGCTTTTTTTAGCGGATTTTTTATTAGTATTCTCATGTTTCTAATGTACTTCACCCTGACGCCACTTTTCCCGGGAGTTATCCAAAAATGGTGGATGCTAAAAAATATTTCGGGAGTTGTTATATTCGGAGCGCCTTTGGAAGAAATAATGTGGGGGTTTTGCTGGGGCTTTATGGCTGGGCCATTATATGAATTTATCCGAGGATTAGAATTCAGCAGGAAAAGAATTACTAACTAAAT
Organism: bacterium; assembly: GCA_021790235.1. Taxonomy (GTDB): domain Bacteria; phylum Patescibacteriota; class CPR2; order UBA1875; family JAJYID01; genus JAJYID01. Next base: position 5,016 of record JAJYID010000006.1, read on the forward strand.
TAAATGTGAATTGTCTTTGCGGTTTTAGCTCGGGTAATGGCCGCTTTGTGGGCGGCGATTTCAACTGAATCATCTATTTTTTTCATTGGCGCCCAGCTGCCGTATCTGCGATTGATAGCAGTCTGTATTAGATGATCGGCAAATTGAGGATTTTTTGGCAAAACAGGTCCATGAAGATAAGTTCCAAAACAGTTTTTATAAACTGCCCCTTCATATGTTCTATCTCCTGTATTGCCATAACCGGTAAGGACCTTCCCAAGCGGCTTGGTATTTCCTTCCAGGTATGTCAGGCCACTATGATTTTCAAAACCGATCAAGGTTTTTAAGTCTGACCTCCATTTCTGAGCTGAGATGTCTATGACAATATTGCCAATACATCTTTTGTCTGAGCCGACTGTACATGCGTCGAAGACGCTGATGCCTTCAAGAATCTCGCCACCAGAGGTTTTAAAATATTTACCAAAGAGCTGAAAGCCGCCGCAAACAGTCAGACACACCAGGCCTTTTTCAACTTCGCTTTTTATTTGTTTACCTCGGCGGGCCAGATCAGGTGTTATCACTCTTTGTCCACGGTCCTGGCCTCCACCTATGAAAACTATATCAGCATATTTAAAGTCGGCTTTATCACCCCTTTTGATCTCGATTAAATCAACGTCAATAGCTCTCTCGTGCATTCGGCGCACGAGAGTTATTACGTTACCCCGATCGCCATACAGATTCATAGCATCTGGATAAAGGTGAAAAATCGTCAGTTTTTGTATAGGCATGAGTTGATTAAGTTTTTATTCTTTTTCTGTTTTTCTTGGCGATACGTTCTATTGGCAGTTCAAAGCCGAATATATTCCCGCCCTTTTCGCTTGGTTTATAGTACGCCTTGCCTTTGTGAGAATCAATAATTCTCTTTACAACATAGAGATTGATGGTGAGTTTTTCTTTGTCCTGATGTTCTCGTGAAAATCTTCTGAAAAGTTTATCCTGAGAAGTTTGTGTGACTTGTGGCCCGTAATCAATAATTTCAATAAAGGCTTTATCTTTATTTTCTTTTAGCACAATTTCAATTTTTCCGCCATGTAGACTCCTATTGACGGCATTTTCCAGGTAAATTGATAGTGCTAGTTTTATCTTCTCCGGATCAGCCAGGGTATTTAAGGAATTAATGTGGTTATCTTTTAGTTCTATTTTTACATTTTTAGCCCATGAGTCTGAAACGAATGAATAAATTTCATAAGTAATAATCTTTTTGAGATCAGTCATTACTACTTCCATGGTCAGAGGCAAATCTTCCTCATATTTTAAGGTGTCGACAACATTGTTTATAATGTCAGTTAATCTTTGCGCGCCAATATCTATTTCTTTTAAAGGTATCACTAGTTCGTCACTTACCTTGCCATAGTCGCCTTCCAGAGCCATAGAAGCATTTCCTTTGATCACAGTGAGCGGAGTTTTTAGTTGATGAGAAGCGACATCTATAAACTCACTTTTTACTCTGTCAATTTCGCTGAGTTCTCTATTTAGTTTATTAAGTTTGGAATATTCTTTTCTCTGCATGCTAAGATCAAGACCTAGATTTCGACCAACTAGGGCTAGAAGAACTAGATACAATACCCTTAAGAGTACGAAAATGAAACTTATAATCGAAAAATCAGTGGATCCACTCTGAGTCATAAGGAAATACTCGGTAATAACAAATATTGAAGCCAAACCGCTGAGATATGTAAGATTGCGGGCATTCATAAAATAGGCAGCAGCCAAAATAACCATTCCATAAAGGAAAATCAGAGGGCCATTTAACAGGTTAATATAGTGGATTATAAGAGCTATGCTAATTGTATAGAAGACAAATTCATAGTTTGCTATTAAGAAACTTTTCTCAGCATAAAGTTTGCTCAAAGTATAACCTGTAAGTGAAATGAGAAAAGTAACGGAAATGGCAATAGAAATAATTAGTTGTTGATTATATGCATAATCCATGACCAGGGGCAAAACTGCTAAAGAAAATGTGGCAAAGCCAAAAGCAATAAGGATAGATAGCCGGACTTTTTCGGTTGTTTTATCAACTTTTTTTACGTTCGCCCTCATGAGGATATTTTAGAACAAAGCAAAACGTTTTTGAAGTATTTTGCTGTATTAATTAGACCAATAGTCTTTTAAAATGCCTTGTTTTACTAGTTTTTTTCTTATTTGCAGCATAGCTGTGTAGGTAGGCAGAATATAGAGCGTTTCTCCTTGATTTGTGTTCTTTACAGCTTGATCGAGTGCCGTATCGAGATCTTCTTCTTCTATTATAATTTTGCTTGTTACATCGGCGTATTTCAGTCGGAGGCGAAGATCTTTACTCCTGATGCCACTGACCATGATTTTTCTGAAATCGTTTTTAAAGAGCTCAAACTCCGAATCCCAGATCCATGAAATGTCGGTGCCGTCGGCAAAGTTATCATTTAAAGCAATGAGGGCGGTTTTGCTTTTGCGATCCTCAGTAATTGCTTCTAAAACTTGATTAAAACCAATAGGATTTTTTACCAGATGAATGACTGCTTTTCTCCCATTTACCGCAAAGGTTTCCATACGGCCAAAGGCCGGTTTTTGGTTATTTAGAGCTTTAAAGGTAACCGTATTTTTAATTTTGAAGAAATTGCCGGCCGTTACAGCGGCTAGAGCATTATAGAGATTATAAAGACCAATCATTGGAAGGACAAGGTTCGCGTTTTCTCTTCCTATTTTTATATTCGCCGAAGTTCTGATCGGCGAAAGCTGTACATTTTTGGCAGTGATAGAAGTCTTCGGTTTTTTAAAACCGCAGTTTTCGCAAACATATTCTCCGATATGCCCATAATATCTGTGTGGGTAAACTAGCTCGGTTCCGCAGATTAAACAATCTTTAATATCAATTGCAAGGTCTGATTTTGCCTTCAATTTTTCATCGTTAATACCAAAGTAAATAACATTTTTTTGGTTTTTTGTTTTTGTCATTTCGACCGGTTCTATGTTAGTGGAAAGTGGAGGAATCTCTTTCTCTTCATGGCTCTTAAAGGATCCTTCGGCTGCGTCCGGGATGACAGGATAAAGAGCTAGTGATGAGACAATCGGATCATCAGCATTCAAAATTAAAGTTGCGTTTGGAGATGATTTTAGGGCTTGTCTCAAAATATCTGCAGTTTTATCCACTTCGCCATAACGATCTAACTGGTCGCGGAAGATATTTGTTATGGCTATGGCTTTCGGATCGACAAATTGTGTAATTTTAGGTAAGGTTGCTTCATCAACTTCGTAAATCCCGATTTCTTCCTTAATTTTTCCGAATATATTTGATCGTTCAATTAAAGCGGAGGCAATACCGCGAGTGAGATTTGACCCGCCGGAGTTTGAAAGGACGTTTTCGCCGTTTGCCTTTAAAATCTCTACAATCATCTTTGAAGTAGTGGTTTTGCCGTTGGTGCCGGTGACTAAAACGACGCCTTTTCCAAGTTCTTTTGTTAAGTCGGTAACAATCTCAGGATAAATTTTCATTGCTATAAGGCCAGGAAGGGCGGCCCCGCCACCGCGACCCATAATGCGCGACCAAAACCCCGCCTGTTTGGCAGCAAAAATTGCAAGAAATTTTTTATTCATATCTATATTTTAGCACAAAACGTCTTGGACAAAACGACAGAGCTGTAGGAATTGTTCTTCAGCTGAATCTTTGTTGAAGCTAAAAGTGAGGTCGCAATACTTTTCATACAACGGGCATCTTTCTGCATATAATTCACTTAAAGTTAATTTATCTGCCTTGATCACACCTCTGTTACTGAAATCCCCTAATCTTTTCTTTATGACCTCTAGGGGTAGTTTAAGATAGAGAATGAGGGAAATATTTTCTAAATGTTCCATACCTTGCTTGGAATATATACTACTCCCGCCGCAAGTGAATAAGCAGTTTTTACCTGTAGCACTCAGTAAAACCTTTTCTTCCGCTTTCATAAATTCTTTTTCGGTTCCGCCTACCTGTATGATTGAATGGTAACTTGCAGTGTCTAAATCCACCCAAGTTTTACCGAATTTTCCGGCAAGCCTTTTACCGAGATAGGTTTTACCGGCTGATGGCATACCGATTAAAGTTATGTTTGTATTTTTCATGATTTTAGGAATTCTCTAATTTCTTCTTCTGCTTCGGATTCGTTCTTTATCCAAATCACGTCTTTATTTCGCCGGAGCCAGGTGAGTTGGCGTTTGGCATAGTTACGGTGAGATTGTTTGGTTTTTTCTACTGCTTCTTCGAGTGAAATTTCTCCTTTCAGATATTGAACCAGCTGTCTATAGCCGGTTGCTTGCATGGCGGTATTTAAGTCGTATTTTTTATGCAATTCTTTCACTTCGTCTAGAAAACCATTATTCATCATTTCATCAACTCGCTTGTTAATTCGTTCGTATAATTCTTGCCGGTCTCGCTCGATGGCTAGATAGAACACATTTTTCGGTAATTTTTCCTTCGATTTTTGTTTTGTGAAGGGTTTCTCTGATTGGATAGATACTTCGAGGGCTCGGATCAAGCGGCGCTTATTGTTTTTGTCGACTGTCCATTTAGCATCAGGATCCAGCTCGATTAATCGGCTAAAAAGTTCTTCGTTTGAGTTCACTTCTAAACTTTGACGCAGTTTAAGATTGGGTTTGGGATCCGGCATCTGATAATCATAAACAAGTGCGTCAATATACAAGGTGGAACCTCCGACAAGAAATGGTATATTGTCTCGTCTTTGAATTTCTTTAATTTCTTTTTCAGCCAAACCCTTGAAAATAGACACATTAAATTCTTCATCGGGATTTAAAATATTGATCATATGGTGGGGAATACCGTTGATTTCAGCATTGTATATTGTGTACTTAGCATTGTGTGTGGGTTTGTCCGTGCCGATGCTCATTCCTCTATAAACCGTCATCGAGTCAGCCGCTATTATTTCGCCATTAAATTTTTTTGCCAAATCTAAACTGATGGCAGTTTTCCCGCTAGCGGTCGGTCCGGTTAAAACAATTATAGGATTTCCCATTATTTGTTGATTATAGCAGAAAATTTGGTTATTATATCAGCAAGTGTAATAATTTGATTATCATGAATGAATTAGAGAATTCAAATGTTTATAGAGAAGGAGGAGACTCTGAATATAAACTCCACAGAGATAAAGAAATGCATGAAATTGCCAAACTTTTAAGCGAGGTGAGTCTAGGCGTGGTATTAGTTGCATCATTTGTGGAGGCCAGAGGATACAGATGAAACAGTGTTTCCTAGGAGATTCTAAGATTTGTATATGTGGAGTTTGTGAACAAGTTCAGCATAGTAATGTATCGCCGGAATATTATGAGACACATGAAGGAGCAGACGGAAGTGAAACCATGATTATCCCGAAAAAATTTTTGAAAGTGGCTAGGTCAAAGAAAGAAAGACTAACCCAATACCGACAGAAAAAATACAGGTGACAAAACTCGTAAGTATTAGTATTGATTATATAAACAGGCTGTTTTAAGATAAGACAAATAAAACCCGCTAAATGAATTGAGCACAGGGTAAGAAGGATAAAAAAATGAAAGAAATATTTGATCAAGAAAATCCAGATGCCAGAGGTGAAGTATCTCAAACCAAACCCATAGACGAAGGTGCTGTTGAAATAGGTACAAAGTTTGGTGTTGGGGAAGTCCCTGAGTTCGATGACCGAGCTGATCAGAGCAGAATAGGTGCAATTAGACGAGGACTGGGATCGCAAAGTACACCTTCAAAGACAGAGATGAACGCTCGCATATCGGTAGAGGATGAAGTTCAAGAGAGCCAACTCAAATCTAGTAGAAGAAGAGCTGAAGCTGGTGATGGTACACTCATTAAGGCCTCTAGAAATCCTTTCATAAAGGGATTAATGTTTGCTGCTATGTTACCGGCGGCTTGGTTAGGAATAAAAGGAGCAAAGAGAACGGTTGAGCATCTCAGAAACTACGATAAACAATTAGAACAGACTGACTATGCTAATGCGAGACGGGGGATGCAGACAGAAGTTAAAAACATGGAGTCGCAAGTCTTAGACCCAAACCTACCATCTCAGGAGAGAGAAAGATTGGAAAAAAATCTCTCCACTACCGAACAGAATTTAGATCAACTTGATGAAAATCACAGTGCTTATGTTCAACAAAATGGATCAGATGTAAAAACAACCAATGATGGTATGAATGTTACTCTTCCAGATGGATCAAAATACACAAGCACTGTTACTAACGAAACAGAATCTAAATAACTTCGCCTTTCAACATCCAGGCTTCGGAAGCTGTAATTTTAATATCCTCAAGCTGCCCCATGGGGCCGGTTTGCTTTCTGATGTTCAACCTCGTACGAGGTTGAACATCGTTTTGTAGTTCTACCACCTTGTAGTTATCTGTTCGGCCGTAGTATTTGCCGTTTTTCTCGGCGTCAATTAATACTTTCATGACCATTCCGACATACTTTTTGTTCTCTTTTTCCAAGTATCTTTTTAGGAGATCGGTGATTTTCTGCCATCTTTTTTCTTTTACCTTTTGGGACACATTATTCTCCATTTTTGCCGCCTTTGTCCCGGGACGGGGAGAAAACTTACTAATATAAATCATATCAAACCCGACTTCTTTTATTACTTTTTTAGTTTGGTTGAAATCCGCCTCGGTTTCGCCGGGAAATCCGACGATAATGTCGGTGGTGATGGTAACCTCAGGTATTTTATTTTTAATTTTTTTTACTAGACCCAAGTATTGTTTTTGGGTGTAATGGCGGTTCATGACTTTTATGATTTTGTCACTGCCGGATTGAAGCGGCAGGTGAATGTAATGCGGAAAATGTTTTAGTTTTGATATAGTTTCGATCAATTCATCTGAGAAGTCTTTTGGGTGGTTGGAATAGAAATAGCCGCGCCAATCTCCGGGAATTTTATCGATTGCTTGAATTAATCTGGAAAAGTGATTTGTCATTTCGACCGACTTCGTGGAGCGACGAGTGGATAAATCCATTACTCTCTGTTTTTTAAGGGATTCCTCGGCTTCGCTCGGAATGACAGCGGAAGGGAAGTCGTGGCCGTATGAATTCACATTTTGGCCTAGGAGAGTGATTTCCTTGTAGCCATTTTGAACCAGTCCTTTTACTTCCTCGATAATTTCCGACATTGGCCGCGAAACTTCCCGGCCACGAGTGTAGGGGACAGCGCAGTAAGTGCAGAAGTTGTTGCAGCCGGTTGAAATTGGAATGTATGCCTGGAAGGTTGAGTTGAATTTTGGACGGATGCTGAAAAAATTGTTACTTTCCGTCATTCTGAGGCTTTGCCGAAGAATCTCGAGATCCTTTACTTCGCTCGAGGATGACGCTGCCATTGGGTCTATTTTCTCTAGAAATTGTGCGAGTTTGGACACATTATTTATGTCAAATATGAGGTCAAAAAATTTGCTCATGGTGATCTTATCCTTATCCAAAACACACCCGGAGAGGATAGTCACAAGATCTTCTTTTTGTTTTCTTTTTTGCCACTCTCTTGCCTTGCCATAGATGCGATCGATAGCATGCTGACGGACACTGCAGGCAATAGTAACTATAAAATCTGCTTCGGATTCCGAATTCGTTTGTGTATAACCGGTAGCTTCAAAAACAGATGCGATTCTCTCTGCATCTGATCTGTTCATTGCACAGCCCAAAGCCCAAATGTAGTATTTCATAGAGGTTAATTTTAACAGATATGGGGATAAAATTTAAGACTGATATCCTTTTTCATGGAGTTTTTTAAAGAAATCATCCATAACTGCTTTTTTGTCGTCTGATAACGAATTATAATTTTTAATGAGATCTGCCAGGAGTTTTGTCTCTTTGCGTAAAATCCAATATTCTCTTATATCCAGCTCACTTGCATTGGAGAAGTCAAAAGAGGCGATGAGCTGTTTGTTTTCGGTAAGCCGCTCAGTCATTTCCTGAATTGAATCTCCATATTTAAGTACTGTTTCCATGATTCTGTCCATCTGTCTTTGAAAATCACTTTCGTCAATAGGGAAATCGCCATTTCCGCCCTCAGGATTCATTTCTTTCCTCCCATTTTATCAAAATCTTTTAATGAATTTGCGATAGTTGGAACAAGTCCATTTTCAAAAATTGAGGGAATAATTTTTTCCGGAGTTGGATTGGTTATCATTCCGGCGATGGCCTCAGCTACGGCCACCTTGATTTCTGGAGTCACCTTGGAAATGCCATTATCTAAAAGTCCTCGGAAAAGACCGGGGAAAACAAGGGCATTATTAATCTGGTTTGGAAAATCGCTTCGGCCTGTTGCTATGATTTTAGCCCCGCCTGCCTTTGCCTCATCCGGCATAATTTCCGGGATGGGGTTTGCCATAGCAAACACGATCGGATCCGGGTTCATGGTCTTTATATCTTCTGGCGTAAACTGTTCCGGCTTGGATACGCCCACCAAGACATCTGCACCTTTAAGCGCAAGATTACAGGTTCCTTTTTTGCATGGTGAAGTGCTTCTTCCCACTATGCTTTTTTTGTGTTCGCTTAGGTTTTTTCTCTTGTGGCTTACTATTCCTTTGGAATCGCACAGGCAGAGATTTTCAAAGCCATAATGGAAGAGCAGATTGGCAATGGCAATACCTGCTGCGCCGGCGCCCGAGATGACGATTTTTACTGATTTGTCTTTACCAACTACCTTTAGGGCGTTGATTAATCCGGCCAAAACGACGATGGCGGTGCCGTGCTGGTCGTCGTGAAAAACCGGTATGTCAAGTGCTTCGGTTAATCTCTGCTCGATTTCAAAACAGCGGGGTGCCGAGATGTCCTCCAGATTAATTCCTCCAAAAGATGGCGCCAGAGCTTTCACAATTTTGATTATTTCTTCGGTGTCCTGGGTATCTAAACAAATCGGTATGGCATTGATGCCGGCAAATTGGGCGAAAATTGCTGCCTTTCCTTCCATAACTGGCATGGCGGCTTCAGGACCTATATTCCCAAGTCCTAAAACCGCACTGCCATCCGAAACAACCGGTACTGTATTTTGCTTTCCCGTCAGGATATTTACTTTTGATTTGTCTTTGGCAATAGCATCAGACGCTTTTGCCACCCCCGGTGTGTAGGCAATTGGAAGAGTCTCCTCGTTTAGCTCGATTTTCGAGCTGATGACGATCTTGCCCTTCAAATCTTCATGCATTTTTATCGGATCTGTCATTATTTATTCCTATTAAATTATCAAAAGCATATTGTGCAGCTCCGAGCAGACAAACCTCATCTCCGGATTCAGTCACTATAATTTTAGGGGATTTATAAAGTTCTTGAATATTTTTCATTATTGGTTTTAAAATTTCATTTTTATTATGATGCACGACTGAACCGCCGATAACGATGACATCAGGATTATAGACTGCCATAATCATACTGATACCACGTCCATTATACTCTCCCAGTTTTTCCAAGAATTTTTTTTCAGTCTGGCCACCTTTTTTGGCAGCCTCAAATATTTCTTTGGCAGTAGAATAATCTTTTTCTAAGGTAATCTTTTGTTTTTTTGCCCACGTCTTAAAGAAATTAGGAATACCATTCCCAGAAGCAAATGCTTCCCAGCAGTTTGTATGACCGTAGTTACAAAAAAGTTTGTAGTCTTCTTCTTTTACTACAACGTGTCCAATTTCTACTGCATTATTCTGGAGTAAATGACCATCTACAATAGCACCTCCGCCGATTCCTGTCGAAATTGTTATGTAAACCAGGTTTTGGGTCTTATCTTTTATTTTAGAGTGTTCTCCATATACCGCCGCATTTGCATCATTTATTAGGATAACTTCTTTGCCAAATGCTTCTTTTAAATTCTTACCAAGCAGTAACACATTCTTACCTATAGTCGGGCAATTTATTAGTCCCTTTTCATTGTCGACTCGGCCAGCTGCGCTGACTACAATACAAGAGGTGTCTTCCAGTTCTACTTTGGTGAACAAATCCTTTATTGTTGAAATTGTCAAATCTGGAATCTGACTGATGTCGGGTTTATCTAGCTTGGTATTTTTCTCAATCTTGCCAATAGAATCGACTAGGCCGATTCTAATATTAGTTCCCCCGATGTCCATGGCAATGACTTTTTCTTTGGAGTTCATTTATTTCTTCTCGTTAATTTCTATTTGAAGATTTGCGATTAGTTTTTTGAGTTCTAGCTGTCCTTCGTCGCCTTTTTTGTGTGAGCGGACGGCGACTTTGCCTGTTTTTTCTTCTTTTTCTCCGAGAATCAGCATGTATGGAATTTTCTCAAGCTCGGCGTTTCTAATTTTCTTGCCAACCGATTCGTCTGACGAGTCAAACTCTACCCGCAAATCCGATTCCTTCAATTCGGTCTCAATTTTCCGGGCGAATTTCTCGAATTTCTCGGAAATTGGAATTACCTTCACCTGAACCGGCGCCAGCCAGAGGGGGAAATGTCCGTTGTAGTGTTCTGTCAAAATCCCGATGAATCTTTCTAGAGAGCCAAAGATGGTTGCATGGATCATTGCCGGCGCCTTCTTTTCATTGTTATCCTCGATGTACTCAAGTCTGAATCTCTCAGGTAACTGAAAGTCAAGTTGGATGGTAGCAAGCTGCCATTTTCGCCCTAAGGCATCCTCGATATCGATATCGATCTTCGGTCCATAGAAAGCGCCGTCCTTTTCTTTAATCTCAAACTGAATTTTTTCCTTTTTCAGAGCATTTTCCAGATTGGTCTCGGCTTTGTCCCAAGTCTTTTTTTCTCCCATAAAGTCCTCTGGTCGAGTTGAAAAGTAGAACTTTGGCTTGATGTCAAAAATTTTGTAGTATTCTTTAACCATTTGGAGTAGTGTTCTTATCTCGTCCTCGACCTGTTTTTCCATACAGAAAATATGGGCATCATCTTGAGTAATGTGGCGTACCCGAAGTAAACCATTTAGCTGACCCGACTTTTCATTTCGAAGCACTCGGCCGATTTCGGTATAACGAATGGGCAGATCCTTGTAAGACCTTATCTTCTCCTGATAAATTTTAATATTGAAAGGGCAATCCATCGGCTTTAAAGCGTAAGTTTCTTTGCCGACTTTAAAGTGAAACATATCTTCCTTATAATGGTCCCAGTGTCCTGATGTCTCCCAGAGAACGCTTTTGGCAAGGATGGGCGTTTGTATTTCCTGATTGCCATATTTTTTCCTGATTGCCTTGCCAAGCTTTTCCAACTCGTTCCAGATAATCATGCCTTTAGGATGCCAAAATGGGCTTCCAGGTGCTTCCGGATGAAAAGAAAACAAATCCATTTCTTTACCGATTCTTTTGTGGTCGCGCTTCTTGGCTTCTTCCAAATTCTTCAAAAATTCATCAAGCTCTTTTTGGGTGGCAAAGGCGTAGCCGTAAATTCTTTGAAGCATTTTATTTTTCTCATTGCCTTTCCAGTAGGCGCCGGAAATGTGGGAAAGTTTGAATGCTCCTAACTGATTTGTTGAGGCAACGTGTGGGCCGGCGCAAAGGTCGATGAAGTTACCGGTTTTGTAGAAGGATACAGATTTTTCGCCAGATTTTTCCAGATCTTTAATTAACTCTGTCTTGTAATTCTGCTTTGATGTCTTGGAAATCTCAAGCGCTTCCTTAATGGGAACATCTACGCGCTCGAATTCCTCGTTTTTCTTGATGATCTGCCTCATTTTTTTCTCAAGTATTGGTAAATCTTCCGGGATTAAAGTCCTTGGCAGGTCGAAATCATAGTAAAACCCATTTTCAATAGCCGGACCCATGCCGAGCTTGGCTTCCGGAAACATTTCTAAAACTGCCGTCGCCAAGATGTGGCTGAAACTGTGCCGCATAGTTTCTAGATTATTTTCTTTTTTCACTGTCTCTTAACCCCTTATTAAGTTACCCGCTTTTAACCTCTTGATTATAACAAATTTGAGTCCTAAAACCAAAACAATATTGTAGACTCTCATATTGTTTTGATATGCCAGATTGGCTAACATGAGGATTGTTATCAGTTAATTTTAAAAAATGAAGTTGCCGTATATTATATTAATACTTTCACTTATTTTGGTATCAGCTGTTTTAGCATTTGTTTTACTTAAACCAAAGGAGCCCACGGAACCGGTTGTCAAACTGCCAAGCGAGCAAATTGCCGAGAAACCAGATGCGAAAAATCTAATCATAATCGATAACTTTGCTTTTACTCCTAATGTCCTAAATATTCAGCCTGGGGAAAGTGTGACATGGTTTAACGAGGATGGTGTCGTACATATGATTCAATCAGAAGATTTCGCTTCAATTAAGCTAAAAAATGATGACTCTTTTACTTATCAGTTTCCGAAACAGGGAACTTATGGATACCACTGTAAACTGCATCCTTATATGAGCGGGAAAATTGTAGTCCAAACACCTGAACATTAGTTTTCTTAATCTTTCAAAAACATAATACTGGTCGGATTTCTTTGTTTTTGATAAAATAATACTAGGAGAGAAAATGATTAAGAAACATTTTGAAGGATTTAGAGAATTTATCATCGAAAACAAAGTAGTCGGTTTGGCTATCGGATTTGTTCTAGCCGGAGCTGTGGCCAAGCTAGTGACCTCACTTGTGACTGACATTATAAATCCCATTGTCGGTATCATTCTGGGGCAGGCGAAAGGACTTGATAAGATCAGCTTTCATATCTTTTCAGCAGACGTTTTAGTTGGGAATTTCATCAGCGCACTGATAGATTTCGCGATTGTAGCACTTGTGGTTTATTTGGGGTACAAATGGTTTCAGTTGGAAAAGCTAAACAAAATCGAGGATAAAAAATAACTATTCAATCACGACCAGAGGAACAAACATCTCTTCTTTGCTCATGCCACTATGGTGACCGATAAAGTTATGTCTTTCTTCTCCTAAGACCTCATCTTTCATAATATAGCTTTTCTTCATAATGATAGTGTAATCTCCAATTCGATCAAGTAGTTTCTCATGCGGCTTATACAGACCAAAAAAACCTTCCTCCAAAAGATCCTTGCTTTGATAAAGATGACAGTAATTTTTTAATACAGTCTTCATATATTTCTCAAATTCTTTTGTTTTCCCCGGCTTGACGTAGCAATAGACAGCCCTAGAATCTCCCGCTAGTGGTAGCGCTAAAGTTTCTTTAAGTCTTGGATGATTTTCTAGATAGACGATGTCTTGCGCGCCAGTATCTATAAAGCCATGATCAGCGCTTATTATTAGCACAGCATTCTTTTCTTTTAATATTTTTGATAAAGACTTAATTTCCTTATCCAGCATTGCAAAGTGATTTCTTACTTCTTGACTATTATTACCATGGATATGGCTTAACATATCGAATCCATCCCAGTAGGCAAGAACATATTTTCTTTGACTGTCAGATATCAGTTTCTGGATTTGTTGAGTAAAGCTTTTAAGTGAAGAAAAAGGTAATCTTTTAGCCCCTTCATGCGCAGTACGCGAATAGTCAGAATCTATATATTTTCCACTTCCTATATAAAAGGAAGGTGTTCCCAACTCCTTAAAAAAACTTTCTTGACTGAAAATATCTTTATAATTAATCCCGTTTTCAGCTAAACTGAGATTCCCTGCGCGAGTTCTGAAAGGCAGGACAGTTGTAACTGCACCAAGTTCTTTTAAATAAACAAACCACCCGGTGAGACCATGCTGCTGAGAAGGAACGCCAGTTGAAAAAGCGGTCATGGCCGAAGCTGTCGTTGCCGGAAAAACTGAAGTTATTTTGTCCTTTAAATTTTTGCTTAGGAAGGTGTCCCGGCCGTATTTTTGAATAAACTCATAGCCAAGCCCGTCTATAACAATCAGGACAATTGTTTTTCCAGCAATCTTTGAATTATTAAAACCGGCCAACGGTTTATACTCTGATGACCCGCCGAACGATTTTTTAATAGAGCTCATTAGATTTACAATGCTTCCGTCTTTATAGTTTGGTTTTTGCATTTTTGGTCCCCATTTATTGGTGCTAGCTGTAATGGCTCGAAAAGCTCCACTGCTTTTTTTTGCTTTGCTAAAAAGGTTAACTGATAAAGTGAATTTTTTATTGCATTTTGGCAGTTTCAGGAAGTTCTCGCCACCTTCTTGCAAACAATTCTATTGGTGCCGCGGAGAGGACTCGAACCTCCACGAAATTGCTTTCACTGGCACCTGAAGCCAGCGCGTCTACCAGTTCCGCCACCGCGGCAAATATAATGGTGGACGGTACTGGATTCGAACCAGTGGCCTCTACGATGTCAACGTAACGCTCTAACCGGCTGAGCTAACCGTCCTTTTTATAGTGCTTAATGAAATTCAAGTTTCACAACTTACTAATTATAAGGCAGAGAGAGCAAATTTTCAATATTTATAAGGAAAGTAGTAAGATCTACAAATTAATATTTTCAGGATTGTAATAATGCTAAAAAACTCTTGACACGTGAGTAGGTCTCTGATAACATGATAGTCCTTTTGGATGTTTTTACAAATAGCAGAATCTAAAATAGCAGGATTACCAAAATGCTTACGACCATCCCTTCAAAAGAGCTTGTCTATAGAATGTCGGGTATTACAAAAAACCCCATAGCTATCTTAGATCTGGCTGGAAATACATTAGCGCGCAGCAAAAACTTCAAATACACGACTGAACACTTAGATCTAAAATCTTCGAAAAAAGCTATCCCGCTTACTCTGGAAGGAGAAAAAGTGGGATATGTTTTTATGGATGTTCCTTCTCAAACAGTTAAAGAAGAAGGGACTATTCTTAAATCCATGCTCGAACTGATTCTTCATCAAGGGATGATCCTAGAAAATATTACCAGCGAGGATAGAAAAATAAATAAATTCATTTATGATCTCCTCCACCAGATAGAATATGATGATAATGAAGTAATTGCCCAAGCCAAAGTGTATGGTTTTGATCTTAAAAACCCCAGAAATGTATTGATTGTAGATCTGGGTGGTGATATTAGAAATACTTTATATAGTGAGAACTTAAGTTGCAACGAAAAGGATTCTTTCTGGGCAAAAGTGAAAAGGTCAGTCACATATTCTGCTTCTTCATTTTATACAAGAAATCAAAAGAATATAGTGGCATATATCGGAGGCAGCAGATTTGTTATATTAAAAGACTTGGGTTCTGATGAAGATCTAAAAAATAACTTTAAACATTTGCTTCAAACCCTAAATTCTTTTCAGCAGATTTTGAAAAATGAATTCAGGGGCAATATTACTATAGGCGTTGGTAAATATTATCCCGGTATTTCCGGCCTCAAGGAATCCTTTGAAGAGGCACTTGTGGCTATGAATTTTGGAGAAAAAGTTTGGGGTCAGGATAAAGTGTATAGTTTCGATAGTTTTGGAGTAGTTGCTCCGCTTATAAATAGTGGAAGAGGTCTGGATTTTCCTAAAAATGTCTTTGAGGGATTTTCGAGTGTTGAACTAAAGAAAACTTTAAACGTTTTCTTTGATCATGATATGAGTTTAACGGCCACTGCGAAAAAGCTCAAAATCCATCGTAATACTCTAGTATATCGGCTCGATAAAATAACTGAAATATTAAAGCTTGACCCTCGTGTTTTTGATGACGCTGTCCAGATAAAGCTTTCCATGCTTTTCGGTGAGCTTGTCCACTAATAAAGGGGAAAAAATGAAACTAGATCGAATAATAGCTGAAAATTTGATAGAAAAAGTTGAAAGGGTTTTGAGCAGGAAGATTAACCTTTTTGATGAAAATGGTATAGCGCTTTCAGCTGAACAAACCGGGGTTAATCTCACAGCATTCAAGTGTCTGAAAGATCATAAGGAAGTTGTAGTGAAAGAAGGTGCAAAATATTTGTCTTGTATACCTCTTGTTTATGACGATAGAACTATTGGGGCTATTTGTTCCGGAGGTTCAAAAAAAGAAGACGCAAGTGAATTTTCAAATCTTGCAAAGGGGCTCGCTGAAGTGCTTCTTTATGAAGAATTTCTGGTGAAAAATATTCATATTACAAATGATCTTAGGAGTGATTTTATTAAAGAAATTTTGGCGGGCAATAAAATAAATACGACAGAAGAAGCGGTGGAACAAGGTGATATAGTTGGTGTTAATCTGAGGTTTAAGTATGCTATCATGATTTTTAAGGTAGCAAATCTATACGATAATTTTATTAGGTTCCAGAAAAATGTTCCGCTCGAAGTCGCCAGGACCAGATTTCCTGAATTTCTAAAGGAAGTAGAGGATTATCTTCTGAGGGTCTTTGAAGATGAGATTCAAAATTGTATTGTATACATAGGTGAAGGAACGTTTGTGATGCTTAAAGAAATAAAAGAGGAAAATATTGATACGGTTAATTCTGTAAATATTTTAAAAAAGAGTGGAGAACATATCCATCGAATATTAAAAGGAAAGTTTCCAGAGCGGATATCAGTAGCAGTGGGGCAATATTATCCTGGACTTCCGGGGCTTCGGAAATCTTTTGAAGATGCAAAGATCGCTTTAAAACTTGGTGAAAAGATTATGCCCGAAAAAAGTGTTTATCATATTTTGGATGTGGCCATGTTTGTTGGCCTTTTGGGAGAAGTTTCGACAACTCGGAAAAATGAACTTGCATATCAAGTTTTACAGAAGCTTTACATGGATGATGATCTTTTAAAAACAACGAGCATGTTTTTGGATAGTGGGATGAAACTGACAGAAGCAGCTAAGGCACTCCATCTACACAGAAATACATTGATTTACAGACTTAATAAAGTTAAAGAATTAATTGGTTTAGATCCCACAAAGTTTCATGACGCTCTCCAGATCAAGCTCGGATTGATGGTTCATCGAGAAGAAAAAGCAATTTTAAATGTGAACTAGTTTAACTTTACAAAGAGACGCCAAATGTTAAAGTGAATTTTTGTAAAAAGATACAATGTAAGATAAATCAGTTTTTCATATTATAGTTTTACTCGCAGGGGTTTGGGCACATTGATAAAACAGTTTTGCGCGTTCTGCCATGTACGGTTACGTGCGACCTTTCAAAAATACTATATGTCTTATAGTTTGTTCTTGGCTGAGTGCTAGACAACAAGACAAAATTTTTTTTCACAAGGTTGTCACTGTTCGGCATGGCGGAAACCGCAAGTCTGTTTTGAAAGATGCAGAAGATTATGGCGACATCAAAAGCAGCCTCCTTCATGAGACTGCTTTTGATTTTCTAAAATTAATTGTTCATGCGTTGTAAATTAACAATATTTACTATGCATAAGTTATCTTGACAAGTGCAAAACCCTTGTGTTATTTTTGCCTTAATGAGGCAGAGATCCTTATTAAGGATCGGAGGGCGATAGGCAGAGTTAACCTCTAAAAAAGGAAAGGAGGTGAAGGAAAATGATTGGAAATACTGCAAGTTCAGTCAGTGACGCGGTAAGAGCAATGCTTACTAGTGTTATCAGCTATATTCCTGATCTTGTTGCTGCCATTATTGTTGTTCTTATAGGTATCATAGTTGCTTGGGCTGTGAAAACCGTGATTGTGAAAGGTCTCGGAGCCCTAAATCTCAAGAAATATACCGACGCTCTGGGGCTGAACAAGGTGATCACAAAGGATGTTGAAGTTATAACGCTACTTGGTGATATTGCTAAGTGGGTAATTATGCTTACATTCTTAGTTGTTGCTCTCGATGTTGCAAAACTTTCAGGAGCAAACGACCTTCTAAAGGGTATCTTGGCATACGTGCCTGATGTTGCCAAAGCTATTGTGATTCTGTTTATAGCTGTAGTTGTCGCCGACCTTACATCAAGGGTTGTGAAAGCTACTGCTAACTCAATAGGAGTACGAGCAAGCGAAATTCTATCAGATATTGCAAGATGGGCTATTATTGTTTTCGCTTTTCTAGCAGCTCTACAGCAGCTTGGTTTGGCTACAGAACTTATCAATACCTTGTTTACTGGTGTTGTTGCATTCCTAGCTATCGCCGGAGGTCTTGCCTTCGGTCTTGGTGGAAAAGATGCTGCACAGAACACTATTGAAAAAGTTAAAAAGGCCTTTCCAAAAAAGTAGGGATAATTTACATTAGGACTATATAAACAAAAACAAAAAAAATGAGGTCCACAAGTCGGACCTCATTTTTTTTTCAATTTTATCGGCCTATAATCAGACGATTTGGTTTAGATACTTTAAGACGGTAGAACTTAGCTGCATCTTCAGGCGGAACAGCATTAATAATTACTCCACTGCCTAGTTCTAGCCCAGCCCAAATATTCGGTCTTGGAGTTACTCGAAGCAGCATGTGGTGATCATTTTCTGGCAAACTATTGTGGAAGAAATAGTTATAAGACAAGTCATCTAGCAGATAAAGTTTCTTTGTGATGTACTGCAGAGCGTGAGCCAAGGATGTTTTCTCACTTTCTGTCATATCATGAAGGCTTCCCAGATGCCTTTTAGGTAGGATCCAAGTCTCATAAGGAAATTCAGAAGCAAAAGGACAAAGAACAAAAATGTTTTTATCTTCCCATGCTACTCTAGGTGATTTTTTCTCATCTTTCATAACCTTACAGTATGGACACTCATGGTTATTCATGATGTATGTTTCCATAGCTACGACTTCATCTTGAATGACAGGCGGAACCATCGGCAGAGCGATGACTTGCGAGTGAGTATGGTTGATGCTTTCGCCAGCTCGACCCCCTTCATTTTTGAATACCAGAACATAGCATATCCCTTTGATCTTTGATAGACTCTCAGTCCTTTCTTCGTAGATAGCAAGGATTTTTTTCAGCTGCTCTATGGAAAGTTCATGGATATCTTTGGAATGATCAGGGGTTTCTATTATAATCTCCTGATTGCCGTAAGCGTATTTGTTATCCATACTGAGAGCAGGATAAATATTTTTAATGGATCTGACCAGCCACCCGCCTTTATCATCCTTTATTTCATAAATGACATCAACTTTTCCGTCAGGGCACATGAAACAATCGTCTTTTTTATGGATTTCTTCCTTTACTACTTTAGTTTCATGAGGCCTTTCGGCTCTTTTAGGTGATATAACCACATATTTATCTAAGAAGTAATGTTTTCTGATTTCGCTTTTTTTCATCAAACCCTCCGAAAATATTATAAACAGGTAATACTTTTATATCAAGATTTTGGAAGTATCTGTTATCAGGCAACTTATGGTTGAAACTCTGACTATTTTATGCTAGAATTTTGGTTCCAAGATTGATCATTTTATCTTGTTTCTTGGAATTTAGTTCCTGGGGCTGTATGGCTTCGACGGAAGATCATTGAAAACGTATAATGCAAGTCGCGGTGATATCCTCGCGTTACCAAGAATATCATTAGACAAGTGCAAAAACATTTGCCAGCAAGATCGCTGACGCTTTCCGCGTAAACGTTCTTGCACCAGTTACTGCCTAAGTACGGTAACCATCCAAACTTCGTTTCTCGGGTCGAAGGACGGGTGACATATATTCCGAGATGCCTTGTCACGACACCGATGAGTGGTAAGAAAGAGAGAGCCTGTTCAAAATCTCATTGCAGATTAGGGATAGACTTGCCGGCTGGAATTTTATGATTTCGGCTGCAAACCGTTCAAATTTCGTCAACATATTGCAATATTTTTCTTTAAGTTTTGCGCTTTTTGTTCGAAATTCTGAGATTTCAGCTTGTCATGAGATTTTGAACAGGCTCTTATCAGGTTAGGGAATTTAGTTTTTGTCCTGATTTTTACTAGATTCCTGAACTGAACAATCAGGTCTAAACTTGCTAAAGTTATGCGATTTTAACTTTCGGACGCGGGATCATAACCCGCCAGCTCCACCAAACGCTTGTTACCCGAACTTTGCTCGAACAGAGCGCCAAAAAGTTCGGTGTAATCCTTATTGCTGATTTTCTTGTCTTTCACATAGATCTTTTCAAAAATGGCCTGGTTAAAGAGCCGT
>JAJYID010000007.1 GCA_021790235.1 bacterium
CTCGACTTCTTGAAATATCTCTCGCCGTTCAAATATTTCGAAGCCCATGCTATCATTACAAACGGCCTCGACCCGTTTTATATGGTTTTATCTCTAATAATTACCGTCGTCCTCATCGCCTCAACCTACTTCACTTACTCCCGGCGGGATTTGAACGTTTGATCAGAAAAAATAACATTTCGTGAATGCAATGAAGATGGATTTTTTATGTTAAAATGTTGTTATGTTTAATATATTTAACATTTGTGTTTTAACCCCATTAGCACCTCATATAGTAGGGATTCTCACTGTTATAGCTGCGTCTGCTGCTGCCTATTTCGCTTACAAAACATTTGATTTTGAAAGGAAACCGGTTGTTCATGCCGTCGGTACTTTCATAATTTCTACTAAGCCCGAAACTAATGATGCAAGAGATGAGGAAATGGAGAGAAAGGATTCATTCCACACGTTTCAAGTAGTGAATGTTGGCAGAGGACCGGCTCAAGATATTGTGTTGTCATTGGGTCAAAAACCAGAAGGCAAATTTCTTGAGGATAAAAATCCCCATTCTTTTTCTCTACCAGCAAATAAAGGGACGAATGAATTGATAGGAGTTTTAGCTGTCTATGGTCAACATGAAATTTTTTCAAAAAAAAATGATGCTAATTTTTATATAAGTTTCCAAGACTTTAAAGGGAAAAACTATCTTACCGAAGTAAAAATAAGAAGAGTGGATCAAGCTGATGGTAGACTAAAAGAGATAATAGAGACAAAGGGCTTACAAGTTTGGAAAGTAATGGCGAACAATAACAAACCTTAAGGCTGATTTCTACCAAACAAACGGGATGAGTTTTTTGGCACAGATTTATTTTCTCTGGATTCCCGTCTGCACGGGAATGACAATTGAAGGTATAGGTATGAGTTTTTTGGTATAATGCTCTTATGGAGTTAGCGAAAATCATTAAGGAATCTGTTGCATACAGTGATAGCAAGGGCGATCAACGGGATTTTTACAATCTTGTTGAGTATGCCGCCAAGACACCGAAAGTAAAAGGTCAGCCGCCTTTTTTAGAAATAGGCACACGCAGAGGCGGATCGGCTCTGGCACTCTTAAAAATCATTGAAAAAATGTATCCGGGTACAGTGTTGGTAACGGTGGATCCTTACGGCAACAAGCCATACGACGGTAAACCCTGGAAATATGGCGGTGATTTCTATACAAAGATGAAGGACCTTTTGTCCGGCTATGAAAATCACGTCCATTACCATATGACCTCAGAAGATTTCATTAAGATTATGGACACTGTTCACTATTGGTCTCAAGGCAAAGAACACAGTTTTTCTAAATTTAGCTTTATTTTTCTGGATGGAAGCCATCTGCCGGAGACCGTGACTTTTGAGTATAAAAATCTGTTTCCACGTCTCATTAAGGGAGGCTATATGGTTATTGATAATACTGATTTTTATGAAAGGCACATCCAGAAATTTTTCAGCGGGGAAAGCAGTTGTGACTTTGAGCTGATAAATACCAAAGATCAGACGATTATCAAAAAGCTAAATTAGGTTCTACCAAACAAACGGGATGAGTTTTTTGGTGCGGCGTTGGTACTCGGCGTATTCCTTCGGGAAATGCTTCGTCATGAGCTCTTCTTCTTTTTTAATTCTTTGGAAAAAAGATATTGCAACCAAAATGGCTCCAATTACTACAAAGCTAAAGTTTACAACTGCCAAAGTGCCGACGCCCATGAGCATTATGCCGAGATAGATCGGGTGGCGGATGTACCGGTAGAGGCCGGAGGTGACAAGCTCCTGATTTTTCTGAAATGATACCCGCCCGCTCCAGTTTCGCCCCAGAGAATATCTAGCATAGAGGGCTACGGCCAAGCCGACAGCCAGGATGCCGATGCCGATTTTCTCGATAGACAAAGGAAATGTGATGATATTTTGAAAGAGAAAGCCGAGATGTGCGCCGGCAAAATGTCTGAGCAGGATTATGAAGATGATGATGCCGATCAGGATACCGCGAACCCCGCCGACACTGTCGGTTGATACCATTTCTTCCTTGGGTTTGGCCGAGAATGCGGTCACGGCCCAAAAAGCCAGGAAGATAAGCCAGAAGATGGGAACAATCTTTTCCATAAGGTAATTATAGATTTTGGAAGCTCATCCTTCAATAAAGAATTTGCTTACATTTACGATGTCATTCCGGACTAAACATTTAAAATATAATCAGTTGATCCGGAATCCAGTATTTTATTGATATAGATTCTTCAGTCAAGTTCAGAATGACAAAGGAGGGATATATACACATTTAAACTTTTATAAAAAAGTACTTGACAAAGGGTATGTGTATAAATATACTTATATTAATACTATTAAATTTGCTGTAAATTCAGCAAGAAAGAGAGGAAAAAATGGCAAACAAAACCATTTACGTATCAAGCAAGGACGAAAACGTCTACAAAGAGGCAAAAGAAATCGCCGGAGAAGCGCTATCTAGCGTCATTTCCAGAGCTCTCAGGGAATTCGTCGACAGATCTAAGGCACTGAAGGGGGAGATGCGTGAGATCAGTGTGGGCGTGGGGTCAAAGGACGCCATACGCGAACAGAGATTTATCGGCAATCAAGTTGGTAAATGGAGAGGTTTTTCGCGCGACAAAGAATATTGGCAGCAGGCCAAGATTTACGAGACGCAAAAAGGAAGCGTGGCCATCCATCTGACCACGGTTTGCAAGGCAAATCTCATCACCAACCCGAAAGATTGGAAGAAAAAGGGCGAATACCTGCAAGATGTCAGTTCTGCCGAACTGCTCGTTGCCAAAAAGCCCAAGGACCTGAAAGACAAGATTTCAGACGATCTCTTGAAAAAGGCCGAAGATGCGCTCAAAAAAGAGGAAAAAAAAGTCGAATATCTCGATATCTAAAAATTTAAAGAAAAGCTCCCGTTTGTCAGCGGGAACTTTTCTTTATCTAAATTTGTATAGCTTTACAATGTTTTTGATAGTTGTCCCATGTTAGATTGGGCAAAAGGAGAAGGCATGTTTTCAAAAACGCCGATAGAATTTGAAAAATTAAAACCGAAAAATGTTGATCGGCAGATTTTAAGGTTTGGTATTCAGGCAGAACTTGATGCTATAAATTTGTGTTAACAGTTTGCCGATGTGACGAATGATAAAATTTTAAGGAAAGTGCTTCTTTATTTCACAGAAGAAGGAAAACTCAATCGGCGGATTCCAGCCAATGTTTGTTCAACTGGATAGGGAACAGTAAAAAATCAGTTCATGGAAGTCAAGAGGTCGATGAGCTGCTGAAAATGGTCAAGAGTTATTTTTTGTCTTTGAACTTGTGAATATAGCAAGAGGTCCAAGGGTATACCGATCTTTTTTTGATGATTAAAGAAAAACCAAAAACTATAAGGACAATCGGCCAGAAAATCCCCCAGAAATTACCCGGCAAAATGCCGAGGTTCTGGAGAAGCCAACCAACTCCGGCTACAATTATGATGATTGAAAATATCATAATGATTCCTTTCCATTAAAATTATAGTTTTTCCTTGTTCTATATGCAAATATAACTAAAAATACCTTAGAGGCCTTTTTTAAAGTTTTATTTTTTTGTGTCGGCTTTTCTGGCTCTGGTTACCGGACGTTTTCCGGTGACTTTTGCTGCCGATTTCTTGTTAGCTTTTATTCTAACCTGGGTTTTTCTTTCTTCTACTTTAGGGACCTCAATCTTTAACACACCATCTTCAAATATAGCCTCGGCTTTGTCTTTTTTGACATTTGACGGCAGGCGGACTGTGCGCTCAAAACTGCCTCTTTGAATTTCCTTATAATAATAATTTTTGCCCTTTTCTTCCTGGTCCTCCTCACGGCTGCCGGTGATATGGATATAGTTGTCTTCAACCACGATATCCAGTGTTTCCGGATCAATTCCCGGAAGATTCATTTCAGCTACTATTTTTCCACCTTTTTCATAAACGTCAGTAGCCAAACTGCTGGCGAGAGTAGGTACTCGAAATTCAGGAAAATCCTCGGATAAAAATTGTCCTACGTTAAATGGTTTCCATCTTATGATCGCCATAATGTACCTCCTTTGATTATTTTCTGTCTGAATTTTAAAAATTACATGCTCTGTTTTCATTAGATGTATTTACAAATATTGAGTTCACAAATGAGCGAAAATAAGCTATAATGTACGGGCGATATATAATTGCTGATTACCAATTGATAATACACAAATTGTTAATTTTGAATTATAAATTTTAATTATTCTGCCCCGGTAGCTCAACCGGATAGAGCGACAGCCTTCTAAGCTGTAGGTTACAGGTTCAAGTCCTGTCCGGGGCACCAAGATAATATCCCTTTTGGGATTTTTATTTTTGTGAGGTCTGGGTAGTGGGCACTGTTGAAGATACAGAAATGAAAAAACAGAATAGCCGTCGTGTTTATAATAGCTGTTTTGGTCTATGATGAGGTATTACTTAAAGCTGCTGTCGGATGAGCAGGCCGGGTTGACTTGGCCGGTTATTCTCTTTGTAATGTCAGCGTATATAAACGGATGCAAGATATCGACAGAATAGGCATAATAACACTTTGGCAGATAAGCTAAGTTAGTGTCAAAATAAGTGTTAAAGACTAAGCGGAAAACATTTGCATTATCGGCATGAGTTTCTACGTCTGCTTTTGCGGCTTTTGGAATATAATATGCGGCAAGATTGCCAAACTTCATTTTTAAGTCAGAATCAGACCATTGTCTCATATCTCCGTTATAGTAGGAGCTTGGTTGGTTATTATTTTGGTCTTGAGGCCTGGGACCTTCATCGGCTTGGAGAATTATTACGGCCTTACCGTCACTCTTAGTTTTAATCTGGTTAAAAACATCTTTCATTTGACTGTTTATAAACTTAACTTGATTGATATATTTTTCTTTAATTGGCTCTCCGACATTATCAGTACCAAAGTTAGGATTGAGTGATCCGTCAGCATTAAAATAGAATGGATCATGAGGGACTAAAATATGGGCAAAAACAAACTTGCCGCCGGGTTTTTGGTTTGCGATATATTTTAGATCCCGGATGTTAGAAAGGGAAGAATCATAACCATTTGCATCTTGAAAAGTCAGAATGGAGAAGTGCAGGATTTTTAAACCTCGATTAATATAATGAAAGAAGATACTTTGGTTTAACTCGTTTTTAGGAAACTCATCAAGCGAATAAGTTTTCCCTAGTACAGTAAACTGGCTTTCCACTTGGTATAAATGATCTGCAAGAGGTGACTTATTACTAGTTTCGTACCATGAGCCCAAAAGATCATATTTATAACCGAGTGATTTTAAATTTTTAATCACCGAGCCGTAGCGGGTGGCATCGTAATATGGTTCCATGATTTGGGTAGGGCTCGATGCAAATTTTTGGACCAGATCAGAGTCATAACTAGCATTCATAGTCGATGCGATAGACATAGCGGTATATGGATAGTTGTTATGCGCATTTGGGCTAATAGAGAAACCTTCTTCTTTCAAATAATTCACAAATTCTTGATTATTAAAACCATATTTTTTGTATTCGTTGTCAAAGACACTTTGGCTGGCGTACCTGTCCAACACTATGTAATAAATATCCGGTCTATCACTAGTATTTTGAGCATTAATTTTTAAATCCGGCGGACGATAGAAAAACTGTGGCCACTCTGTGTACATCATTTTACCCGTAGAATAAAGCTGTAGCAAAAAGGCGATTGTAATAGCAAAAAATATACCCTTTGCTAAAACATCTGTTTTCCAATCGAGTTTTTGAATCAAGTTTCTGCTAAAATGCGCTAAAAGCTTTCCTGAAACAATGATTACAACCGGGTATACAATAGCAATGAGAATATCTTGCACTAGAATAGGATTATGAAACATAGGATCGACGATTGAGCCGACTTTACTTCCTAATGACTGAAAACGGTCTGAATAATGGCCGCTGAATAAGAATGTAGTTGTGACGGCTGCAATATAGGTTGTAAATTTATTTTTCTTATAATCACTTATGTAACAAAATGTAATTATAAGACTCAAAACAAAGGCCAAAGTACTTGGTAAGATTAGGTCCTGGGCAGTTACATTCAAAGAACTGTTGATCCAGCTGCTTAGAACCGGCATTTCAGCCAGCATGAAAAGTGGCAGCCAAAGCAGAAAAAGAGACCATAGATTTGCTTTGAACGACGAAATTTTGAGATGTCTTATATCCTTAAATATTTTTTTAAAGTTTTTCATTTTCAAATTCCAACTATTTTCTTTCCATCAGATAAAGCGTCCTATAACTTTGCATAATTTTTTTCTTTTCCACTATTTTGAAATATTGAGAAAAATCTTCTTCAAATGATTTCTCATTGTAGTCTGGGAAAATATCTTCACGGTTGGCAAGCAATCGCTTGGTGTTTGAATCTTCTTTCGGGACAAACTCAATGATTAGCTTTTTAGTATGACCGGCAAAAAGTTCAGCGATCTGAGAAAACGGAAGATTATTAGCAATAGCAAGATGATGGACCAGAGCAAGAGACATAGTTAGGTCAAAAGAACTGCGGCTCAGGAAAGAGTCACGCTCTTTGTTTCCCCAACCGATTGCGGGTGATGGGTTAGTCATATCGATAATTATTGGCATAATAAACTTGTCGTCTCTTTCTTTGGCTTTCAGATAAGCATATTCTACAGCTAAATAGTCGAAGTCAGACGCAACAGTAGGGATTTTTCGAGATGAAGCAAGCTGGCTGAATGTAGAATCGTTTGCCCCCGTATCCCAAACTGTTTCCGGTTTGACTTGCTCAATCCAGTCTGCGATAATTTTTTCTTTTTGCGCGGTGGCTTTTGGTGTGTAGTTAGTATTGTTATAGTAGTCATGCCAAACGGTTTTTTGTTTTGGCAAATTTAGAGATTGAACAGCATTCTTTAAACTATCTAGAATAGCCATCTGGTGATTTAAGCTGAGATTATTTTTAACTTTTCCGAGTCCTTTACCTGCATTTTTGGATTGACTCCTCGCATGTAGGTGGATATGTGGACCAAATTTTGGGGAAATCTTCGTTTTGATCGGCAAAAGTTTGGCAGCTAAGTCCAGCGGAATACCGTCTAAATGGATTTGTGACAGGAGCCCGCATCGCAAATCCTCATATGCCATGAGCGCCAAAGGTGCCAGAAAATGCTGACAAAACTGACGATAAGCTACCCATGGTTGCCCGTCTTCATAAGTTTCGAAAGAAAGAGTATCTATGAAAATCGGTCTGCTACCAGCAAACTGGATATTGTAAGCAGAAGCATCCTTTAAACTCATACTATGCTCCAGGGCAATAACTTGTATTTCCAAGGTAGCGAGAGCAGCATCTTTGAGCTGGCTGAAACACCACTCATAAGGATATGTGATAACGGAAAGTTGTTCCGGTTTTATAATTTTGTATATCCCAGGTTCTCTCTTCCCCGAGATTTCATTATGTTTTATGAGAAGTTTTTTTTTGGTTAATTCTGCATATAACCCAGAGGTTATTAAAAAATCATATTCTTTCTTATAGGATTTATTAATTTGTCTGTAAAAAATATTTTCTTTTTTGAAAATGAAACCGCTTGGGTCCCTAAAAGATGCTTTAATCTGTGTTTGTTTGCTCACTTGCTTTTCCCTTTTTCATTTCCATAGCTTCTTTTTTCGCTTTACCTCGTTGAGTGAACTGTCCGAAGAATTTTTTGATTGCAAAAGGTCCGGCAAGAAGAACTCCGATTAAGACTTGGATTAAATAACTGCCAGTGCCGGGATCAAGATAAGCATACGAAAGCGCCGGCGCTAAACAAAGTGGTATTAGAATCCATAAATAATTACCCAACTTGAATTTATTAGGCTGGAGCCTTTTCTCTTTTTCAGTGGAAATATACATATTTTTAATTCCCAAAAAATTACTTAATTTATAGTTAATTATGCTATTAATCTATTTAAAATACAACAAAAAAGCTGAGTAAAGACTGAAAAATAGTGTTTAGATTACCTTGAGTGAAAAATTTGTGCTATAATGTTCCAGTCTTTGTACTAGCAGGAATGTTTTCGGGGTTGCTAGCTCAATGGTAGAGCAACTGCCTCTTAAGCAGTAGGTTCTGGGTTCGAGCCCCAGGCAACCCACCAAATTCGTTAAAATCAATTAGGGTTTTGATTATTTGATTAATAGTATTTAATATAAAAAGTTTGGTCCAAAGAGAATTCGTGAAAAGTTCGGATTTTAATAGTGAGCCAAGGAAATCAATCTGATATTTTGTAAATTTTTAAATTGCAAATTAACTCACCTGGTATATAATCTTGTTTATAAAAAAGTACTATGGAAGATCAAGACGATAAGAAAATAGTAAAAGACGAAAACAAGATTCGACTTTTTATAACGGTTGTGATTGTGATTTCCGTATTGTCTGTACTGACAATATTTATCTACGAGAAGATTAAGAGCAGTAATGGCACAATAGGAGGCATTACACAGCCGAATGGTGTAGCCGCCCTGCCCCAACAGAGCGGTCATGATTCAGATACATCGGGTGATGCCGGAGCGATTGGAAAAAATGAAATAAAGTTCACTGACACAAACTTTCAAGCAAAAGCGCTGGATTATAAAGGTGTGGTTTTAGTGGACTTCTATGCTTCATGGTGTCCGCATTGTAAGAAAATTGCCAAAAATGTTACGGACGCATCTGATAATTTAGTTGGAAAAGCGGAGGTAGGCAAACTCGATGTGGAACAAAGTGCTCAGATTACTAGTAAATATGGTATCCAGTCGACTCCAACCTTTATAGTTTTCAAAAACGGCAAAGAAGTCGCAAGAGAAGTGGGTGAAAAAACCACTGATGAACTTATCTCGCTAGTAAATAGTAATCTTTAATAAAGTATTTAACGTAAAAAGTCTTTCTTAAGTGAAGCTCTTTTTAAGTCTATTGCTTATACATTTTGAGGATTTCTTTGATTTTGTTTGTGACGTCAAGAGGAGTCATTTCTGCCTTTACTATATAATCCGAGGCACCAAGTTTATAAATTTCCTCTGAGGTGGTTTCATTGCCGAGATTTGTAAGTATGACGACCAACATATCTTTCTTTCCTGGGTTTTGGCGAATAGATCTTAATACTTCCAGCCCATTTACTTTAGGTATCATAATGTCCAGAAGTACTAGGTCAGGAGTGAAAATTTCAAGATGATTGAGTGCTTCCTGGCCGTCTTCGGCAACTTGTACCTCAAATCCTTCCAACTCAAACTTACGCTTGTACATTTCAACAGGCTGGATATCATCTTCAACTAACAGAATTTTGTAAGCCATAGATTTCCTTGGTACTTTAATTTTATGCTTAATCTGTGCACGTGTCAAATGTGTGTGATGGGTGGGGTAACGCAGTTTCATAGAAATTTCGACAGAAATCCGTGGTGAAAACGGCTTTGGTTGGGACCAGATTTTTATCCCGGATGGTCATGACAAAAGTTTCGCCGAGATGAATTTTGAAGAAAAAAATGAGATTTCAATGAGAAAACTGGCCATCAAGAAGCTAAAAAGTTTTCTCGAGAATTAATTTTGGCTTTATCTTTGCCAAATAGTCTTTGAGATCTTGGTGGGTTAGAACACCTGCCGCTTCTTCGATTTTAACCCACCTCAGCCCATCATATTTAAATTCAGGAGTAAGGTGCCCATCTATAATTTGTGCCAGAAACATATGCTGCTTGACGTGGTGAATTTTGCCGCCTTGCTCAAATTCGTAGTTTATATCCGGTAATTTCCTAATTAATTTCACGTTAAAACCGGTTTCTTCTTTCAATTCTCTTTTTGCGGTTTGCTCCGAAGTTTCGTCTTTTTCAATATCGCCCTTCGGAAATGTCCAGTCGCCATAGTCTCGGGAACGATATTCTAGTAGGATCTCTTTTTTCCCGTTTTTCTTTCGGATTAAAATTGCCCCGGCCTTTTCTAAATGAGTTTTTCTAAATTTTTTCATTTGTCAAAAGTATATCATATACTTTGTCTTTTTATGAAAGAGTGTTATCCTTTAAAACATAAGAGTTTATTTATGAAAGCTATTTCGATTATTCTTTATATATTTATCTTACCGCTTGCCATTTTTGTGCTTTCCAGTTTTTCTCTTAAATTGACCGTACTGAATGCAAACTTTATAAAAAAAGAACTAAAAAGTGAGCATGCTTACCAAATTATTTATAACAATTTTTCGGAAATCGGAACGCAGGTAGTTGGCGGAGGCGAAAAGGATGCTGGCGGCGTACCGGCTGTTCATGCGGATAACTCAAATCCTTTCAGTCAAGCCGATACCATAGCTTTTGCCAAAAACATCCTCACACCCCAGCTTATGCAGAAAGAAACCGAATCCTTCATTGATTCGGTCTGGCCATGGCTTTTTTCCGGGAAAAAGTTGGTACCAGTTGCAGCCGGGGGCTCAAAGACAAGCATCTATAATGGTATTATGAATCAGTTCAAGGCGAGATATGATGCATTGCCAGTTTGCGCTTATCCGGGGCAATTTAACCTTTCACTCAAGACTTGTCGGCTGTCTGGTGTCAGCTTTGATAATTTTGTAAAACAAATCCAAATGCAGAATTTTGGCAATACCGCGACCCCGCTTTTTACCGTAAACAATATTCCGGACAACTTTGATACTTCCCAAGTGACTCCGAATAATCCAAAGCCGAACAACAACTTTCAAAATATTTCTGGGATACAAAGCTGGCTGGCGCCCATAACCAAAAATTTCTACTTTTTACCGGCAATTCTTTTCATCATTCTTGTGCTTTTGGCTCGCCTTTTTGCCGGGGCTTGGAAGAAAATGCCTATTGTTTTAGGCGTTTATCTTACTATTTTAGCCGGAATATTTCTAGCTTTAAGTTTAATCGCTAATAATTTGGTCTTGCCTTGGCTGCTTAATTTTGCCAATCAGAAAATTACTACGCTTCTGAATATTAAAAATCAGCTCATTGTGCCCCTCGCCAAGGATATTATTGCAAGAGTTGGTGGTATGGATGAGATTATTTCATTTTCAATTATTGGACTTGGTCTGACTCTAATAGTCGGACAGCTGGTTTTACATAAGCTGTTTTCACGAAAGGCAGAGGTTGCCGGCTGATGCTTTACTGGTCTCTAAAAATCTTTCTAACTCCTTTTTTTTGGCTTTTTTGGCTTGAAAAAGTTGAGGGAAAACATAATCTACCGAAAAAGGGGCCATATATTTTGGCGGCAAACCACAGGAGTTTTTTAGATTTTGCCTTTTTATCCATAGCCATCCACAAAAGAATTTATTACTTGGTGGCGGAGTTTTTATATGAGGTAGGTCCTCTTAGGTTTGTGCTTGAGAAAACCAAGCAGGTGAGGGTGCCCCGCCAAGGCAATGATCAAATGCAAACATATAAAGGAGCGAGCAAGATTTTAGAGAATGGTGGAATCCTTGCCATTTTTGTTGAGGGCAAGAGATCTCATCATAATCTATCGCTTAAAGCTTACAAAGGCGTGGCTCGCATAGCGCTTCAAAACAAAGTAGATATAGTGCCAGCGGTTATTCATAACTCATTTCATGTCTGGGGTATGCATCATAAGGTGCCGAGGTTGAAGAGAATATGCAAAGTCAAGTTCCTGGAGCCGATTAAGTATGAAAAAATCAAGAAACATGATCCGGGCTATATAGTTCATAATCTCATAATGCCGGAAATTGCTCGAGATCTGGGGCATGAGTATGAATACAGGACGGATAGTTGATAGAAAAGATTTAATTTTTCTTAGTCTTTATGTATCATTGTCAGTATCTTGTATTGCATGGTAGCTGTAGCTTAGTTGGTTAAAGCTTGTATTCTTGTCAAGAAAGTTGGGGTTTTCTTCTTAGATAATTTGGGAGCATTACCCCGAAGATATAAGCGTCTGTCTCCCGAGTATTATCCATTATGGTGAAGAAATGGCCAAGTTTGTAATAAAAAAACTATGTTTGCTTAATTAAAATCATGAGGTCATGGTTCCGCTAGCTAGGTTTATCAGCAGTTACTCGGATCTGCCAAGCGTTACCAGATTATACTCGTGTGGAGTGCAGAAAAGCCACAAAAAGGTCGCTTCTGTGAATTCTGATTTTTTCAAGAGGTCTTTAAAACAGACCGTTTTATAAACGCTCGATTTTTAGAAAAAGAGTAGCCTTTTTAGTTTTGCGGATTTTCCAGGACAGCTTGGCCAAGGGACGTCAGACAATAGAGAGTTTCATGTGAAGAGCCGGTCTCTTTTGTCTGGACAAACCTTCTCTCCTGAAGTTTGGCGAGCGTGAGAGAGATTTTCAAGTCTTCCAGGTTTTTCACATCCTGGCTAAGAGATGTTTTAAGCTCAGCAAATGTTTGCGGCTTTCTAAACAAGCTTTCCATCAGGATCTGGCTGATTTTTTTTGTGCCCATTCTTTTCTCCGGGTTAAATAATATTACTTACCCCCCCGAACTTCGGGCACCCCCATGAAAAAAGAGAGCTTAAAAGCTCTCTTTGTTTCTAAAATTTTGTTTTAAGAAACAAATCTTCTGAGAATTTGCATATAATCAGAAACAGTTTCATATTTTTTCCTTTGTTTAGTAACCATTATAAGTATTTTCTAAAAATTGTCAATAAGTTTTTTATAAACCTTAAGGAATTTTATTTTAATTTTTGTGCTTAAGGTGGTAATATTTTAGTATGTTTTACTGGCTACTCAAATATATTTTTCTAGGACCATTCATAAGATTATTTTTAATAAAAAAAGTCGATGGACTTGAAAATATTCCTAAAAAGGGACCTGTAATTATAGCTGTAAACCACTCTAGTTACTTAGATTTTTTCTCTCTAGCCGCAGTTATACCAAGACGAATATATTTTATTGCGGCCGAGAAATTTTTTGAGAGCAAATTATGGTTTCCCCTCATGTTACTCACCAGACAGACTAAAGTAGACCGTAACGGAGAAGATAAAAATGAAACAATAAAAAAAATTAATGAAATACTTCATGATGGGAAGGTTTTTTGCATTTTCCCCGAGGGCACAAGATCTAGAGATGGAAAAATACAAAGAGCATATACTGGAGTAATAAAGATAGGAAAAACAAATAAAACCGCGATAGTACCCATCGCAATAAAAGGGGCATATGAATTGCTTCCACCACAAAATAAGTTGATCAAGGTTAAGAAAAAAATTGAAATAAGAATCTTAAAACCAATCAAATATAATGATTTTGCAGAAAAGAAGAACGAAGATGCCACGCAATCATTAATGCAGGTAATTTCAGCAGAAATCGGACAGAAATACAAATGGTAAATGAAAAAATAACAGAAAGTTCGTTAAGTAAGATTGCTTTTTTTGATATTGACGGGACGCTCGTTAAGGGTCAGACCCAAGTACTCTTGATTCGATACCTTTATCACAACAAAATAATTGGAACAAAATCTTTGTTACAAGTTCTTGTCTGGTATCTCAAATATAAGTTTTTCTCGGCAGATATTGATCAAAGGATGGCTAAAGAATTTTATTATTCTTTATTTCGGGGTAAAGGAATATCTGAGGTGAATGAAATTATAGAAGATTATTTCGAGACTTACCTCAAGGGCAAAATATATCCTGAAAGTGCAGAATTATTAGAAAAATATAGGAAAGATGGCTTTATTATCATATTATTTTCAGCAACAATTTCTCCTATTGCAGAAAAATTGTCTAACTACTTTAAGGCAGATCTTTACTTTGCGACAGAGATCGAGAAGAAAAAAAACCAATATACAGGAAATGTTAAGGGTAATATTTTTATTGGCACCTATAGAAATGATTCCATAAACAAATATTTAAAAAACCGAAAGGATATTGATAAAATTAGCGTTTTGTCCGATCGAGCAAGTGATTATGAGCTCTTCAAGTTGGCGGATGAAGCCATTGCCGTGAATCCAAACAGGGACTTGAAAAAGTTGGCAGAAGAGAATAAATGGGAGATAATAAAGTTATGATTCTCTTCGCTCTAACCAATGTTATAACGGGTGTCATTGCATTTTTATTGGGTTTTTTTGCTCTCTTAAAGAATAAAAAGGATCCTATCAATCTGCATTGGTTTCTAACCAGTCTGGCCATAACGGTTTGGAGTCTTGCTTTTGTCGGCGTAATACTCTCAAAAGATTACCATAATGCAGATATATGGCAATATGTCTTAGATGCAGCATCTATCTGGATCCCAATTTTCTTTTTCCTCTTCTCTTTTTCTCTTTCCGGCAAAACCTGGAATAAGAAGATTCTTTACTTTGTAAGCTTCTTGCTAGGGTTTATTATTACCACTTTCACATTCACACATTATTTTAGAAGTGGTCTGAGTCCAATTTTAAGCTTTAACTATTGGGTAAATCCAGGCCCGTTGTATTATGTCTCCCCGGCTATTTACGCATCCTTCGTCCTGGCGGCATGCATACTCCTTGTCAGCAGCTTAAGAAAAGCCAGAGGTTTTAAGAAATTACAGCTCAAATATGTTCTAATTGCTGCAATTGTTGGTTTCGGCGGTGGAGCAACAAATTTTTTACCACAGTTAATTCATTTCTATCCAATAGGGAACTATTTTGTTATTGTTTATACCTTCCTAATCACCTATTCGATCGCTAAGCACCGCTTGATGGACATCAGGATGGTGGTGGCTCGGTCTTTAGCCTACACACTGCTCATTGCCATCGTCGGCTTCTTTTATTCAGCTACAGCAATCTGGACAGACAGAGTACTTTTCCCAGTAGAAAACGAAACTTTGACGGTTCAGCGGCTTTTGGTGCGTATCGCCGTCACATTGGTCGTCCTTTTCACATTTTTGCCTCTCAAGAACTGGATTACGAAGAAAACTGACAAGATTTTTTACAAGCGCTCATACGATCCGGATGAAGTTCTGGATAATTTGTCACACACGATGAGCTCCAGTATTGTTCTAATTGAACTTCTATATAAAGTTTTAAATATCTTAACGGAAGACATGAAGGTTTCGCGTGGTTTCTTCGTGATTATGAAAGACGGCAAAACTATCGACACGACCCAGGGTGTTGGTTACAAAAAAAGTCCGAATATTAACGTCAAAGAAATAGAAACGCTGTGTCAGGATGGGATTAGCATTTATGATGAGCTGGATGAGAATTCCAAGAAAAAATCTATACTTCGCCGGCACGATGCTTCCATTGCTATTCCATTAAAGTCGACGAACAAAATGTCCGGAGTTCTTTTTCTGGGCGAGAAAAGCTCAGGCGATATGTATTCGCCGCAAGATCTAAAAATTTTTGAAATTCTGGGGCCGGAGGTGACGGTTGCAATAGAGAATGCCAAATCATATGAAGAAATCCAGCAGTTTAACGCAGTCCTTCGAAGCGAGATTCAAAAAGCAACCCATGATTTAGAGTTAGCTAACCGCAATCTTCGTGAGCTGGACAAAGCCAAAGACGAGTTCATAACTATGGCGTCTCATCAGCTGCGTACGCCGCTGACGGCCATCAAAGGCTACCTCTCGATGCTTTTGGAGGGTGATGCGGGTGAAATCAAGGTCGGCCAGTACGAATTCATTCAGGAGGCTTACTACGGTGCCACCAGGATGGTTTCATTGATTAATGATCTTCTGAACGTTTCTCGTATGGAAACGGGACGTTTTTTCCTTGAAGTTTCAGAGTTTGATGTAACAAGGACTACTGAAGAGGAGATTAAGCAGCTTGATAAAGCAGTCAAAGATAAGGGGTTGAAACTGGTATTTAAAAAACCATCCAAACACCTAACCCTTTGCGCAGACGAGATGAAGGTCAGACAAGTGATCATGAACTTTATTGATAATGCCATTTATTACACCTTAAACGGTAAAATTACGGTCAAGCTTTATACAGAAAGAGAAAATATTTGTTTTGAAGTGGCGGATAATGGTATTGGAGTGCCGGCTGAACAGCAAAAGCATTTGTTTACTAAATTTTATCGGGCTGAAAACGCCAGAAGTACTCGGCCTGACGGAACAGGGCTAGGTCTTTTTATGGCGAAAAAGGTTATTGAGGAACATCACGGAGAAATTATATTCCATTCAGTGGAAGGCAAGGGGTCGACATTTGGGTTTAAGCTTCCTAAAGCAGCTAAGGCTGTTCAGAAAAATTCGGCCGGTTTCGATAGAAATATTCCTTCAACGACTCCCATCGATAAAGTAAAAGAAAAAGTAACTGAGAAAATGAAAAGTGAAGATCAATCTTCAAACAAAGAAAAAGTGGTAACTGCCAGATAAAATTTTTTAGAACAATAAACATAGCTTAAGGCGTGTTTATTGTTTATTTTAGGGGAAATATTATATGAATAAAAAAGAAAGAGGTTATTATGCAGTTTTATAATGTGAAAAAAAGAGGAAAGGTTGATATTCTGGAGGATCAGCTAAAAAAGAAAGTCTATGATTCAAAAGGCAGGAAAAGATATGCTGTGCGTGCCGTCGATGATGATGGTACAAATTTGACACGATTTGTCTCAAAAGATGACTACGATGCGCTTGATGTACCGGAAGAAGACTAGTGTATTGACTTCAGAGACTGAATTCTACAGAGATATTTAATGGATATTTGCAAAAATATAACTGGACGGTGAGATTCTAAAACAGGTGCTTAGCCTTCATAAACTAAAGTAGTTCCAGTTGTTATTTTGATTTTGTTTTTTATACTTAGACTGGACAAATTTTGCAGTAAATCATATCCTTTATCTATGGAAGATGTGAGTTGGCAAGACGGTATTTATCCTAATCCTCAGTCAGATTTAATTGCTTCCGGAATCTATGAAGAAGAGAGTTTGCTTGAAGATGGGCATACTAAAACAATAGTCTCCGTTATTGCATTATTTGGTTTTGCAGTCTTTCTCTTTGGTGGAATCACACAGATTTATGGTCTCTATTATGGCACTAAAAGTTTATTTGACCCCATTAACTGGGGCTTAATTTTTACTAATGCTCACTTGATCTATATCTTAGGCCCTTTAGCTTTCATTATCTCGGCTGGTTTTCTATATCTATTTTCCAAACTGAGAACTTTGACATTTAGAAATTTGTTTTTTTCGGTAGTATTCCAAGTGATTGCTGGTGGCTATATGATAGTATATATCTTGATTAATCAGGCTGCGACCAAAGGGCTTGATCTTACCGGTACCGCTGAGAATGGTTTTCATTTAATTGATTTTTTAGATATAACCTTTCAAATCTTGGTTATTTTGGTTGTTATTGCCTTATTGATAATTCCATGTTTTTTATTAATCAAAAGAACGAAAATAACATTGCAAATGCTAAAATGTTTTCTATCATATATGTGGATAAACAAGATTTTTGGAACAAGAGAAAATATATTATGGTATCTGAAATCTTCGGTGGAGATAAAGCTCCAGATAGTTCTCAGATTATATCTAAAGAAGAAACATCTGGTAAGAAGGTTGTTGTGTTCTATAAAAACGGATACGGTGTAATGCTGGTAGGTGGTCAAGACGTGACTCAAGAAAATCTTATACAGATTGCAAAGTCTACTCAGTAGACCAAGATTGATTTTATTAAATCAAAAAAGACTCAGTTTTGAGTCTTTTTTGATTGCTGAGTGAGTCTATAAGCCAGGTTCTGTTATCGATGACCATCTATCTATGCGTCCGGACCGTAGTTTTCAGTGCGAGCAACACCTTTCTAATCAAGAGCCATACCTTGCTTTCGCAAAGTTAAAACACGTTTTAGGAAAACTTTGGCCCACCGGACTTGCACCAGGTAAGGTTTACCTCCATTTGCTGTCGCCAACAAATGCTGTGGGCTCTTACCCCACTCTTTTCACCCTTACCCCAATTTCTTAGGGCGGTATTGTTTCTGTGGCACTAGCTCGGGCCTTTCGACCGGTCACGTTTCGTGACTATCATGCTCTATGGTGCCCGGACTTTCCTCTCTTGCGAGCGATCATCCGACTCACTCGAGCTATGAGAATATACCATAAATTTCAGCTTAAATCAAGCATATTTTCCTTGAATTCGACCTTAATTCCTGATATAATAGCAAGGTCATTTTGAACACTCAATCTGATAATTCGGATTTAGAAATGGCCCCATCGTCTAGTGGTTAGGACGTCAGGTTTTCATCCTGGAAACAGGGGTTCGATTCCCCTTGGGGCTACCAAAGGAGATAGTGGGTCCATTGAGAGCCATAATTTGCTTATACTCAGGAGAAATTTGGGTGTTTAAATACCCATTTTCCTCCCAATGCAATCCAAGGGGGTATATTAAACACAATAGACTTCTTTTTTGTTCCAGACTGGATTCTTTGTAGGTTTGGACCATATCTTTCATCCTTTTTTGAATGAATTTGACGATATCTTCAAGATTATACTTTTTCTGCTTCTACTCTTCTTTTCTGCAAGCCTGCTGATCGGGTCATTCATCTCCGTGATGGAAAGTTAGAGAATATAAAATAGCATGAGTTTGGTTGATCTATTAGATTATGAGATCAAAAGTATCAGCCACTACTGGGTGAGAAGAAAAAACTTTAATTTATCTAAAGCTGAGCTCAAGACTGTTAGGGTAGTCGGGAATATTGTTCAGATTGATGAGAGACTAATAAGATTTTTCGAACATATGGCTATGAAATAATTGTGAAAGATGCTTATCGCTCACCGGAACTTTATAAACTCGTTCAGAAAAAACGTTACGAAAATGATGGTAAAGAGGTAACCGACAGGACTTTTAGCGGTACGAGAATGTCTCATACTACCGGGCTTGCGGTTGATATTAACTTGATAAATCTAAAAACCGGCGATGAAGTTGAGATGTGGAATAAGGCAGACTAGTCTGATAAAAATCAAAAGTTACAGGATTTGTTGGTTGATGCAATACGTGGCTTAGGATTTCATCTAGGGAAGAGAAAAAATTTCACCACTTTGAATACGAAGCCAAATAAAAAACGTCTCGATAGAGACGTTTTTAAATATCGAAATTGATTAATGGTGTCCGCAGCCGGGGCAGGATGAGCAGTCGCATCCGCCTTGCAGTTCCTCAGAGGCAGTTTTTTTAATATTTTTACTACCGCAGCCAAGGCATTTTACTTCCGGAGTATTGCCTTCCAGAAGTTCAAACTCAGCTTCGCAATCTTTGCATTTATATTTGTTGATTTTCATTTTACTCCTTTTTATTGTTATTCCGGCTTGTCCAGAATGACGCAAAAGTTATTTTATTAACTTCTTAAACACCTCGGGTTCGGTGGCGGCCAGATCTGCTAAAATCTTTCTGTCCAGTTCTATATTTCTATCTTTCAAGGATTTCATAAATTCAGAGTATTTAGTACCATTTTCCTTGCAAGCGGCGGAAATACGAGTAATCCAGAGAGCTCGGAAAGCTCTTTTCTTGGTTCGTCTATCTCGGTAAGAGTAAGACAAAGATTTAAGAAGCGCTTCTTTGGCACCTTTAATAGAAGAAGTACGGTGATGGCTCATGCCTTTCACCTGCTTCATGATTTTTTTGTGCTTTTTTCGAGTGGTTTGTCCTCTTTTTACTCTCATTTTATTTTCCGATCAGTTTTTTAATATTTTGATAATCAGCGCCGGATACAGGAGCATTCTTTGAATCATCTCTTTTCCGATCTTGGGCCTTTTTTTCTAAAATATGACTGCCAAAAGCTCGGGCGCGCAAGATTTTGCCTTTTCTTGTCATTTTAAATCTTTTGGCCGCACCTTTGTGCGTTTTCATCTTTGGCATGTTTATTCCTCAGTGTTAAGTGTAAAATATTATTTCTCTTTTTTAGGCGCAAGAATCATACTGACTTCCCGGCCCGAAAATGTTACGTCTTGGTCAATTTCGGCAATGTCTTCAACTTGCGCGGCAAACTTTCTTAAAACTTCAGCCCCCAGATCTTTATGTACGATTTCTCGGCCTTTAAACATTAGCCGAACCTTGATTTTGTTACCGGATTCTAGGAATTTTCTAGCGTGTTTGGCTTTGGTTTCAAGATCGTGCTGGCCGATTTTTGCGCTGAGGCGTATACCCTTGACCTCGATGTTCTTTTGCTTTTTTCTCTGGCTTTGTTCCTGCTTCCTTTTTTCGTATTTAAATTTCCCCCAATCAAGAATTTTGGCCACAGGGGGATTTGCGTTTGGAGAAATTTCTACAAGATCAAGATCCTTGTCTTCTGCTAGCTTGAGTGCTTCAGGCAATGAAGTTACTCCGATCTGTTCGCCGTCCGCTCCAATCAGCCGTACCTCTTTTACCCTTATCTGATGGTTAATCCTGTATTTTATAGATATCACTCCATTTAATTTTCCTTGTATATGATAACAAAAAATGTGTCATGTGTAAAGGGAAAGTTGGTAGAAAAGGTCGAGGCTTCGAGCATCTTGGACACTCATACATTAAAATCTATTGTAGCATGTTCAAATCCGGGTAAGCTATTTAAGTATTCAAGCGGTGTCTTCATACCTAAAGACTGGTGCGGTCTGTA